>NZ_JBXYJF010000009.1:0-98755 GCF_057396245.1 Psychrobacter sp. CX16 | reverse complement strand
CATTTGAGTTTGAATATGAGAACGCCTTTCGAGTTTCATCAAAGTTATGGGTGTTCTGCATAGAAAAAACCAGATACACGGGGTATCTGGCTTGTTTTAAATCATCAACCTATTTTAGGACGAGACAATTAATATTGTTTCAATTAAGACAAACATTTATAGTCTTAGCCAAACTAAAGAGCTACAGCGTTAACCTTATTAAGCCTACTAGAGTAGTACTTGCACTCGGTTGCCTTGTATCTCATTTAGTTGCCTATGACTATAGATAAATCTATTCAAACTCTTTTAGACGCTCTTCATACTTAGCAATCTGCTCATCATAACTTTCAATCTTGTCGGTAAACTCTCTAACCAAGTTATCAAACTCTTCTGACTGCTTCTGCTGTAGACTCTCAAGCTCCTTGCTTTGCTGTAGTTGAATTTGCTGCCACGTTTGATATTGACGTAATAAGCGTGCTAATGCAGGGCTCTTAATCACCAAACGCTGAGCAAGCTCCGAGTTCGCAAATAAATCTGGCGTTAGCGTCGCAATATTAAGCAAGGTATCCATCGCTTCAGCAGGCAGCGGCACCTCTTCAGGCAAATACAGTGATTGCAGCGCCACGTTATAACGGCGACTGATTTCATTGGCAGTCAACATTTGCGGCGCTACCAAAGCTGTATTGTTAATCAAAGGCAGCTTCTCTAATGCCAATGCTTCAATATTATCGATATCAGTATCATCACCAGTATCGTCCGCCGCTTCTTTTGCCTGACGGTTATCTGCGGTATTCGACTGAGTACTGATTTGATTATCGGTCTGCGCTTGTTCGGTCGATGCTGTTGCTTGAGTTTCTGATTCAAGCTTAGCATTGGGGTTTTGGATGTCCGTGTTTGCTGCGCCATTATTGGTCGTCGCATTGGTCTGATTGCCGGCCACAGGACTACCCGCTTCTGTATCGGCATCATTATTACTTATCGCAGTATCCAATAACGACCCATCGGGTTTATCCGCCGCTTGCAGTGCTTCGTATTCTGCTAACTGGCTTTCCTGTACATTCAGCATCTTTGCCACAAACTCTGCTTCAAATTCTTCCACAGTAGCCTTTGCAGCATCGCTCATCGGCACCGCATTTTCTGGATTAGTAGATTGAGCCGTCTCGGAAACGGTTGTTTCTTCTGACTCGGCTTCCGTATTAGGCTGACAACCGGCCAATACCACACTACTTAGTAGAATGGCAGACAGCGCCTTGCTAAGCGACTGCCGTTTAGCAAGGTGAACTTCCTTATTCATATCAAACTCTCTATGTGTCATATCCTACCCTATTATTGTCTTTATCTATTCTAATACCTGCTTAAATATCTGCTTAAATGTTTGGCTGTTATATCTATATCAGAGCGACTAAGCTTTGGTCAAATCATTATTATTTAAAAATGGGATACACGCCTGCCATTGTTGGCACTCTTGACCCTGCTCTCGTCTAACAAAATAATCTTGTACCATGCGCGCTTGCTGCTCGATACCATACTTAAAGAACGATTTACCCTCTTCAAACGCATAATCATAACGGCGATTAATTAATGCGCCTCTGACGACTTTTAAGCCGTGCTGCAATTGCCATACATGGGTTAACTCATGAATCAGCCAGCTTTTTTTGCCTAAAGATACCTTAGAGAAGTCCTCCACCAAGTCTTGCTCGTTAAAATAAATATTGCCATTGGGACTGACCGCATAATTTTTAAGCACCCACCAAGCTGTTTTTAATTGCACCTGACTCACATCAAAATCATTACCGAACACAGAATGCGCCATGGCAATCTCTGCCTCGTTTAAAAACCGAGTCCTTTGTTTGGTCGGTTTACTGACCAAAGACGATGGCCAGAATTTATTCATCAACTTATTCACCCGCCCTCGCTTTAATGCCATGATAATGTCTCGACATAAAATAATTTGAAATAAATACCGCTCTCATAATGCGTGCACTACTGCCGTACTACAAGGCGGCAGATACCTTACTCACTCGACTCTTACAAATCTCATAAACGCTTACACTCGGTTAACTTGCAAATGACTCTATTTTCGGTTGTAATCGAGAGCTATAGTTTGCAAACGACCAAACCGCTAGCGTTTTAGACTTGCCTGATATGCAGGCCGTATAACGTTTACTCGTCTGCCATGTCACTTTACTCGTCTACCATATAACTAGTTCACAGTTCTTTGACTATAAGCAATATGGCCTTAATCTTCTACCATAAATAATTTATTTAATCGTATAACAAGGTATTGACCACTTATTATGTCCAATCGCTATAACACGTCTGCTCAATCTGATATTCCTTTAGCACAGCGCCTGCGCCCTAAATCGCTTGATGAAGTCATTGGGCAATCTCATCTATTGGCAGAGCATGCACCGATACGCCGCTTTGTTGAGAATGGTCATCTGCCCTCTTTGATACTACATGGTGAGGCGGGTATTGGCAAAACCACGATTGCGATGCTGCTTGCCGATGCGGTAGGCCGTCCGTTTTATCCGTTATCGGCGATTAATACGGGAGTAAAACAATTACGTGAAGTACTCGATGCGGGTAATAAATCTGGACAGACAGGTCTTGATTTTGCCGCACCTGTGGTCTTTATTGATGAGATTCATCGCTTTAACAAAGCACAGCAAGATGCATTACTTGGCGCGGTAGAATCTGGTGATATTACCCTAATTGGTGCCACCACCGAAAATCCGTCATTTAGTGTCAATAATGCCCTGTTATCACGTTGTCAGGTTTATAGGCTTGAACCTTTGGATAAAACACAGATTGAGTCCCTATTAAACCGCGCCATCACAACCGATGTCATTTTATCGACGCTTGATATTAAGCTTGATGCTGCAGAGCAAATTGCTGCGCTTGCCCAAGGTGACGCACGTAAATCTTTAAACCTGTTAGAGATGGCAGTACAAGCCGCTGATCATAATCAATCGCCCATTGTGATTGATGATAATCTACTTGCCAGTGTGGCACAGACGACTCTACAGCGCTACGATAAAGATGGCGATCAGCACTATGATATTATCTCGGCAATGATTAAATCAGTACGTGGCTCAGACCCTGATGCAGCCTTGTACTGGATGGCACGTATGCTCGTTTCTGGTGAGCCGCCAGAGTTTATCGCTCGCCGCTTGGTGATTTTAGCCAGTGAAGATATTGGTAATGCCAACCCAAATGCCCTGTTATTAGCAGATGCCGCACTGCGTTCGGTAAAAATGATTGGCATGCCAGAGGCACGGATTATCTTGGGTCAGGTGGTGGTATATTTAGCCACCTCTGCCAAGAGCAACAGCACGTATATGGCCATTAATAAAGCCATGGCATTGGCACAAAAAGACCAGTCGCCTGTTCCTTTGCATCTGCGTAACGGCGTCACTGGTCTGATGAAAGCACAAGGTTACGGTCAAGATTATATCTACCCGCATGATTATCCAAATCATTATTATCCGCAGCAATATTTGCCTGATAATCTAATCGGTACTCAGTTTTATGAATATGCAGATAATCAACGCGAGCAGCACAGCTTACAATTTATGCAGTGGCTGCAATCACAGCCCAATACAAAATCATCTTAGTACCATTAAATCGTCTTAGTAGCTTTAAATCATCTTAGTACTATTAAATCATCTTAATAGGGTTAATAAGAAGCTCAATCACACTGAATACGGTTAATCATTTCAATACCGTTGATTCATGGCAGTTAATGGCACTAAACCTCAGTTAGGGGTACAATGGTCGCCTATAAAATCCTTGACTAAATCACATTATTAAACAATAAAAGAGATCCATTGCTATGGCACTAGATAATATTAAAGACATCATTGAAGACATTCGTGAAGGCAAAATGGTCATCTTGATGGATGATGAAGACCGTGAAAACGAAGGCGATTTGATCATAGCGGCCACTCACATCAATCCTGAAGCCATTAACTTCATGATTACCCATGCACGCGGTTTGGTTTGTTTGACCTTGACCGAAGAGCGCTGCCGTCGTCTTGAATTACCGCTAATGAGTGACCGTAACCAAGCCAAATTTAGCACCAACTTCACAGTATCGATTGAAGCTGCTGAAGGCGTAACCACGGGTATTTCCGCTGCGGATCGCGCACGTACTGTTCAAGCTGCTGTATCGTCATCAGCAAAAGCAGAAGACATCGTACAACCCGGTCATATTTTCCCAATTATGGCGCAAAATGGCGGCGTTCTGCACCGTGCCGGCCATACTGAAGCAGGCTGCGACTTAGCTCGACTAGCCGGCCTTGAGCCAGCAGCAGTTATCGTTGAAATTATCAATCCAGATGGCACCATGGCCCGCCGTGATGACTTAGAAAAATTTGCCGCAGAGCATGACCTTAAAATTGGTACCATTGCTGATTTGATTAACTACCGTATTGCCAATGAGCAAACCGTAAAAGAGGTGAATAAACGCCCCTTTGAAACTGACTTTGGCACCTTCACCTTATATCAGTTCCAAGAATATGGTACATCAGAGACGCATTTAGCCTTAGTCAAAGGCGATCCAAGCGAAGGCGTGAGTACCGTACGTGTGCATGGCTTCCATCCTTTACGTGATTTATTCGCAGCTAAGCGTGATGAAACCGGCCGTAGTGGTTGGAGCGTGCAAAGCTCACTAAAAGAAATCAGTCAGTCTGAACGTGGTGTGTTGGTGTGGATTGGTAACAATGAGCCTGTAGATCTTGGGGAGGTATTAGAACGGGCGACCAATAATCAGTCGCTATCGACTTTATCTAATCAGCCTTACCGCAGTATTGGTGTTGGCGCACAAATTTTACGTCACCTAGGCGTGCGTGATATGCGTTTGTTATCAACCCCGCTGAAATTCAACGCCTTATCTGGCTTTGATTTAAATGTGGTTGAATGTATCGACTCACCAGACTTTAACGCTTAATGTCAACAGCTATGCTTAAAGTATTGGGTAAAAAAGTCGTCAGTGGCAATCTATTAAATAGCTCCCTAGTAAAAAAAACCCTATTAAATAACTCCCTACTAAATAGCTCCCTACTAAATAGCTCCCTATTAAATAGATTGCCACTAAACAGTCGCTTGTTGCAGCAGTATCATCTACGTTTGCAACATGTGGTTGCGGATGATGGCTTCTTGATTCCAGTCAATGTGATTGGAGAAGGCGAACCTGTTTTGCTGTTACATGCCTTTGGGATGGACGCGCGGCAATTTTTGCCTTTTATTTTACCGCTAACTAAGCAGTTTCAATTTTATCTACCGCATTTGCGTGGTTGGGGACTTGCGGCTGATAGCCCTTCAACGCAGTTTGATTTTATTGAGCAATATGCCGATGATGTTGACGTGTTGCTTGAGCATATTTGTCATACTCATCAGGTTGAATCGATAGATGTGGCAGCGATTTCTATGGGTGCCTTAGTGATGTGGGCCTATTTTAATCGTCATCCGCACTCACCTGCTGCTGCTGTTGATTTAAATAGCGCTCGTCAATCTACTATCAACAGTGACCGCCCAAACAACCGTGCCCGTCCAAATCGGGTACGTCGTTATCTAAATATTGACCAATCTCCGATTGTGCATAATCAGCCTGATTGGCAGGGTGGTGTTTTTGGCGATAAACAAGCAGAAGTCTTTAAACAGTTTAGTGACGTACTTAAGGCCACGCTACCTTATACCAATAAGTTAGACGCTCAAAAAACAGCCGTCACTGAGTTTAGCCATCTGCCTTATCCGGTTAAACAGCAAATCGTCAAAATGGAGACTGCTTTCTCCCTAATGTCAGTAGATCGCCCCTCATCGCGCTGGCTGGTGAATGCTATGGCCTATCAAGCGCCGCATAAACTGGCACTTTATGAGCACAAGACATGGCGACAGAAGCTGCATGGTCTAGAGGCTTACCTGACTCTACCTTATGATTATCGAGAAGCACTGACAACCTCGACGCCCACTACGCTATTAATTGGCGGTCGGTCAAAGTTATATGACCCTGCTTGGCAATATAAAGTCGCAGACTCCCTACCTAATAGTACTGTTATTAAGATTGAACATTCCGGCCATGCTATACCTATGGATGCGCCGGTGCAATTCACCCACGCTCTTAAACAATTTTTGACTCAATAATCCAATTAGGGACACGCCCTACTTTATATTCCTTTTTGAACCCTTGACCGCCAATGACCCAAAAAGGGGATACTATGACTGACACCTTATTTGACACCCATACCTATACTTATCCGCTGCTACATGATGACATCAGAGGTAAGATTGGTAAACTACGTCAGTCCATTGCAAAGCTTGAAGCCAATCTCATCACGCCAGAATCTATATCTGAAAACAACGATGACTCAAAGGTTGATGATTTAGAACTGTCTGTCGATTATCTTAATGAATTAAACCCAAGCCAGCGCTTGGCAGCGACTACTATTCAAGGCAAAGCGCTCGTTATTGCTGGCGCCGGATCTGGTAAAACCAAGACCCTGACTTACCGAACCAGTTACCTGATTGAAAAAGGTGCAGCGCCGAATAGTATTCTATTGCTGACCTTTACTCGTAAAGCTGCTAATGAGATTAAAAGTCGGGTCAAAACCTTACTGTCAGATCGCCTAGCGGATAACCAAAACCCTAATGATATTACTAGTGGTACCTTTCACTCGTTTTGTAATATGCTGCTGCGTCGCTACTCGGGGCTGTTAGGCATTAACCCAAGATTCACTATTTTAGATACCGGTGACAGCGAGGATGCGATTGACCTTATTTGCAAAGAAAAAGGCTATTCTGCCAAAAACACCAAACAGGCCTTCCCGCGCAAAAAGCGCCTGCAAAATATTATCTCTACTTCGCGCAATCGCCGTATCCTGATTCGTGATTTAATTGAAAATGACTATCCTGATTTAATCATTCATATAGAAGCGATTGAACAATTGGCTCAAGAGTTTCATCGCTATAAACGTGCCAATCACCTTTATGATTTTGATGACATTATCGGTCAAGTGGTCATGCATTTGAAGACCAATAAACAGTTCCGTAAAATTTTGCAAGATACTTACCATCATGTGATGGTCGATGAGTATCAAGATACCAATATTCCGCAAAAGCAGCTGATTGACTATATTTGCGAGCCTGAGAATGTATCATTAATGGTGGTCGGTGATGATAATCAGAGTATTTATGCCTTTCGCGGGGCTAATTATGAAAACATCCTGTTATTTGGCGACAGCTATCCAGAAGCTAAGCTGATTAAACTCGAGCAAAATTATCGCAGTACGCCCGCTGTGCTTGATTACGTCAATGCCTTATCGGAGCAAATCACTCTTGGCTATCAAAAGAAGCTCTTCTCAGATATGCCGATGCAAGGACTTAAACCGTCCTTTTGTCGACGCAGTAATGAGACACAAGAGGCCAAATATATTGCTGATAAAATCATCGAATTAAAGCCCGAGCACGACTATAATGATTTCGCAGTACTGGGGCGCACCTCCTTTCAGTCTAGCCATATCCAGATAGAGTTTATGGAGCGCGGTATTCCTTTTATCGTAGTTGGCGGTATTAAGTTTATTGAAAAACGCCATATTAAAGACATCTTGGCATTGGTTAAAATATTATATAATCCCAATGACACTATTTCTTGGCACCGGATTCTGACCCTATTTAAAGGGGTTGGCAGTGTTACAGCGACTAGACTGACCCAAGCGATTAATCAGCAAGGCAACTCTTTAGAACCACTGCGCGACCCTAAGCTTAATAAAAATAATGAGCAGCTCGCTGAGTTGTATCATGTGCTCACTCAAGCCGAACAGGCTGAATCGATAACCGATATTATCGATAAACTGATTGAATTTTATATGCCGGTATTAAAGGCTATTGAGGACAATTGGCGTGAACGTGCTGAAGATTTCCGCGTACTTAAGAGCTTGGCGCAAGAGCATGCGAGTATTGAGCGCTTTTTGGAGACCCTTGTGCTCGATCCGCCTAATGACTCGGTTGCAACCCAGGGCGAAGCTGCGGCGCAAGACAATGACGCAGTGACGATTTCGACGATTCACAGTGCAAAAGGACTTGAGTGGCCAGTGGTATTTATCAATGCCTTGGTAGATGGCTTAATGCCACATCACCGCTCATTAGACGACTTTGAATCGTTAGAGGAAGAACGTAAACTGTTTTACGTCGCCTGTAGTCGAGCCAAAACTCACTTATATTTAACGGCGCCAAATTACTTTTCTAGCTTCTCAGGATATTTTGACAAAGTCTCTCGGTTTGTTGGCGAAGTGCCAAAAAATACAGTTGAGGTTGAAGAAGAGGTCCAGACAAAAGTTACGGAGCCTGAATGGTGGTAGTGATCGCTTTAAGCACAATTCTCTTAGCTGACTAGAATTTGAGTATAATATTTAAGTTATATTTAGAATAAGCCCATTAAAAGCAAGTTTATTGCTTCTAGCCTAGTGTTATGACTACTACTCTAGCCTATATTTGAGCTTATTTTACTGCTATCGACTCTACTATTAAATCCCTACTGCTATAGCAACTATCCTCTTTTTTATAGTAAGATACGCGCATATTGAGACAGCGCACTTAATTTAGTGTTAAAATAGCGGTAATAATGTATATATTTTGAGCACAGTTTATAAAGCATATAGACTTATTAAAGATCCAAGCTGTCTTATGTACTGACTCTAATGACGTATTTAAATTCAAATAATTGTATTAAGCTCAATAAGATAAGACCTATGCTGTTGTAAAGCGTCGTCGTAAAAAAGGTAGAGAAGTTAACATGAATGTTTTAAAACGTCCTCAATCATTGCTTACCAGCACCACTTTAGCGGTGCTTATCGGGTTAACTTCAGGATGTACCAGTATAAACTCTGGACTGCAATCTGGCGAACTACCACCACAAGGCGCCTTTATTGCAGACAATGGTATGCAATTTAATATTCAGCCATTAAGCTTAGCAAATTTACCTTCTTCACCCACTTATAGCGGTTTGAATAACAGTCATCCAGGCTTAGGGACGAAGAATTCACGCGTGCGTGAGTTATTGAGTGGGTCAAAATCACGTGGCTCTGAATATCGTATCTCAACCAGTGATATCTTAAACATTAACCTGATTAGCTATCCGGAAATTACGCCTCCCAATACGACATCTGTTAATGCATCTAACCCCTACGCATCAGGCTATCCTGTCGATCAACAAGGCTATATCCAGTTTCCATTGGTTGGCCGTATTATGGCCAGTGGACTCACCGTGAGTCAATTCACTGCCAGCTTACGTAGTCAACTACAGCGTTATTTAAAGTATCCTGACCCACAAGTGAAGATCGTTAACTTCCGAGGCAGTAAATTCTTTATCGATGGCGAAGTGCGTCAACCCGGTGAGTTTAATATCGCGGATGCCCCAGTAACTCTATACAGTGCTATCTCTTTAGCAGGTGGACAAACACCTGAAGGCGACACCAATAGTGTGGTATTAACACGTAATGGTACTCAATATCACCTAGGCTTACGCGATCTACAAGAAATGGGCATATCTGCGAACCAAATCTATTTACAAGATGGTGATTCAGTCCATGTAAATAGCTTAGATCGTAATAAGGTCTATGTACTGGGTGAATTCGGACAGATTGAACCAGTAGAAATACCTGAACAAGGGTTAACGCTAGCCCATGTTATGGGACAGTCACGCGGCTTAAATCCATTAACGGCAGATGCGGCAAAAATCTATATTGTCCGCGACCATGGTAACGCTTCTTATACTGATATATATTATGTCAATCTGCAAACGGTGACCAACTTGGCATTAGCCAATCGCTTTGAGATGCAGCCGAATGATATTGTCTATGTCGATCCTACTGGCTTAACGCGCTGGTCACGATTTATCAACTCGATATTACCGTCATCAACCGCTATCCGTCAGTTAGCGACGCTGTAGATGGTCAGCGCCGTTTAGACTGTTTTAGCGTTTTGCAGTATTTTTATGATTTCTTATGCATAGTTAGAATTTGTGGCGACTGGGTATCATTTATTCGCTTGCTGTACAGTAGTTCCAGAGGCTTCATAAATAATCCCTAGTCGCCTGAAGCACCGAAGTCTAGCTTCTTTGCATTAGTTTTATATTTTTATTTGTTTTAATATTTTGAGTGATACCCTATGGCATTTGATAACATATTGGTAGTTTGTATCGGCAATATCTGTCGTAGTCCCATGGCTGAAGCGTTATTAAAACAGCGCTTCCCCAATAAGCATATTGACTCTGCTGGTGTGGGTGCTTTGGTCGGTCATCCTGCAGACCCTGCCTCTATTAAGATTATGACTGAGCACAATAAGATTGACATTAGCGACCATGTGGCGAAACAGATCGATGATGACTTGGTACGCAAAGCAGATCTGATCTTTACGATGTCAGACAGTCAAACCAAATGGATCGAAGACCGCTGGCCATTTTGCCGTGGTAAGACCTTTAAGCTGGGGCATTGGCGCGATAAAGACATTGCTGACCCCTATAAACATGAAATATCAGCATTTGAGACGGCGTATAACGACATCGTCAACAGTATTGACGACTGGCAAGATAAACTGGTGTAGGGTGTCCTGCTCTACATACGACGGGCAAACGACCTGCAAACATAGAGCCATTTAGTCTGACCTAACATAACAGTAACACTCGAATTAACCTCTGATTTAGATATAGCGAAACCCTATGAGCAAAACAGTGCCAAACCCTGCGACCAATACGACCACTCAACCGGACGATGAGATCGATCTGATTGCGCTATTGCTGACCTTATTACAAGGCTGGAAGATCATCCTTGGCTGTGCGTTAATCGGCCTGATACTAGGTTTTACCTATAGTCGATTTGTGCAACCCACTTTCAAGACAGATGCGCTGATCCAAATCGATGATAAGTCTTCTAGCATCGCTGCATTAGGTAGCAACATCTCTGAACTGGTGGGTGAAAGTACTAGCCCGGCTGAGACTGAACGCGAGTTGATTAAATCACGTATGGTGCTGGAGACAGTAGTGGACAAGTTGCATCTAGATATTAGGGTTAGTGATCCTGCAATAGGCGCGCTAGATCGTATTGCTCAGTCAAGCGTCCCTACTCAGACTAGCACTGATAAAGGCGTGTTCTTAGAGACTGAAGACGGGCAAGTACAAATCGCAAACTTTGAGGTACCGTTGGCCTATCAAGGTAAAACGTTTAATCTGGTGAAAACAGATTCGGGGTTTGAGTTAAGTACAGAATTAAACAAAGAAACTGTTGCTTATACTGGTAACTTAGGAACACCAGTAACCATACGTACGCCAGAAGGTGATATACATATTCAAGTTACTGCATTACCAGCAGTAGGCCATGCCATTAGTATCAGCAATCTGTCAACGCCCTCTGCTATTGACGCACTCAGTCAAAATTTATCCGTTTCTGAGCGTGGTAAACAAACGGGTATTGTACAGTTAACGCTGACTGGCGACGATCAACAACAAGTCAGCCGAGTGCTTTCCAATGTGGTTCAATCTTATGTCGATCAAAACTTAGCGCGTGGCTCGGAGCAAACCACGACGACGATTGAGTTTATGGAGTCTCAGATTCCTCAGTTAAAAGAAAAGCTTGAAGAGTCGGAGGAAGCGTTTAACAAATTCCGCGAAGAGTACGGTACTATCGATGTCAGTAAAGAGTCAGAAATTTTATTGAATGAAAGCGCACAGATTGAACGGCAACTAAGTGAGCTAAACTTAAAGCAAGCCGAGCTGTTGACTTATTATACTGAAGAGCATCCTTTAGTCATTCAGATTAATGATCAACTTGAGGTATTAAATGCACGTCGTCAAGAAATAAAAGATACCTTATCCGGTCTACCGGAAGTACAGCGTCAGTTCTTACAGTTATCACAAGATATGGATATTAATCGCGAGATTTATTTGACCATGCTGAAGAACTACGAGCAGCTTAAGATTGCACGCGCCGGTGAGATTGGCTATGTCCGGGTGGTCGATATGCCAATTAATACCTATCGCCCTATTGCGCCGAAGAAGTTACAGATTTGGGTATTAGCATTACTACTAGGTACAATGCTGGGTACTTTACTGGTATTTCTTAAGAGCTTACTGCGTAATACGGTTAAAGATCCTGAGCGTTTGGAAGCGAAAACAGGGGTTCCCGTCATTGCTACCATTCCTCGTTCTAAGACTAGCTTTAATTTGAGTAAAAATAATAATAAAAATAACCGCCGTCTACTGGCAACCGTCGAGCATGATGGACTGAGCTATGAAGGGATAAAAAGCCTACGTACAGCGCTTATGTTTGCCATGCCACCTGTGAGTAAAATTGCTACTGTTTTGGATGATAAAAACCAACTGCACGATGAACCGCTAACTGATCGTAAGTCTGGTAAAGTAATTGTGGTCAGTGGTGAGTCGCCTGGTATTGGTAAGTCCTTTATTGCGTCTAATTTAGCAGAGACGTTTTCTCAATTAAATAAAAAGGTGCTAATCATCGATGGGGATATGCGTCGTGGTGAGCTACATCATATCTTTACTGTCAATCATAATATGGGACTTGGTGACTACTTAACGGACTCAGCTGGGTTGACTATCGCAGACTATATACAGCCGACTAGCTTTGAATTTATTGACTTTATGCCACGCGGTAAACATCCGAATAACCCTGCTTCGCTGTTGTCAACTGATAAATTTGCGACTATGATACTGCAGTTGGTGTCGGTCTATGATTATATTATTATTGACACGCCGCCTATCTTAGCCGTATCGGATGCGATGATTACCGCACAGTATGCGGATAAAGTACTGATTGTGGTACGCTATAATGATTCTATTGAAGGACAGGTCTCTTATGCGATTAATCAAATGCATAAGGCTAATATCACGGTAGATGGTATCGTGCTAAATGATGTGGTACAAGGCATCACTGACAAATATAGCTACCACTATAACTATGCGTATGGTAATTCGAAAGAATAGCAAGTTAGTATGTGCCTTTAAAGAAAGGTAAATGCTAACTGTTAGTCACACCGTGTTAATCTAATAGACCAGAACATCAAACTAGCGATATCAAAATGCGACACAATCCTAATAATAGCCATCACGATAAAACTGTCAGTCGTAAAAGAATGAAAGCTCACAATGTTGAGTCAGTAGTCGGTCATACTAATGCTTTAAAAAAAGTTGCAGAATGGTTGTTAGAATTACCGCGCCCTGCCAAGCAAGCCATTTTGCTAACGGTTGATTATGCGGTTTCAATACTGTGTTTATTTTTAGCACTGTCCCTACGCCAAGGGGTGCTAGATGTCAATGCCAGTCCTTTGTTGGTCTCTTTATATGGATTAGTACCTATCGTAGGTCTATACCTCATTGGCTTTTACCGCGGCGTGACGCGCATATTCTTTGATACTGATATGCGTAAGGTATTGTTGCTGTTTGTAGGTATCTTAATACTGTTTACGATTGCCTATTTACTCGATGGGATTAGTAGTATCCCACGTTCTGTGCCTTTGCTCTCTTTATTTATGTTGTTAATATGGCTATGGAGCAGTCGTCTTATCTTCCGAGACTTACTGCTGCGCCTACAGGGAAAACCTGTTTACTATACGGATGGTCACGGTACATCTGATCGAGATAAAGTCATCATCTATGGCGCAGGAACTTCTGGTACGGCATTATTAGATGCCTTACAAACTTCTCCACGCTATCAAGTGGTGGCCTTTGTCGATGATGATAATGGTCTCACCGGTGGACGTATCTTAAATAAGAAGATTTACCCTGCCACTCACATTGAGAAACTGGTCGCTGACTTGAATGTGGCCCAGGTGTTTCTCGCTATGCCCTCCGTCAGTCGTCAACGCCGACGTGACATCATAGATCGCCTGACCGAAATGTCGGTCAAAATTAAGCAATTACCGAGCTTGCATGATATAGCAGAAGGTAAAGTCACCGTCAGTACCATGCGCCGAGTGGATATCCTCGATGTACTGGATCGACAAACGGTAGAACCTGATCAAAGATTATTGTCTAAAAATATTGAAAATAAAAATGTACTAGTGACTGGAGCGGGCGGCTCTATCGGTAGTGAGCTGTGTCGGCAGATTATTAAAAACAAACCACAGTGCTTGGTACTGTATGAGCTATCTGAATACGCGCTGTATGCTATACAGCAAGACTTACTTGCTTGGCAAGCTCAGCATCTTGACTATCCCCGTACCGAAATCATTGCTCTATTGGGTAATGTGAATAACCAAGATAAGTTAATCAAAGTCTTTAATCAATATGATATACACACTGTGTATCATGCAGCAGCATACAAACACGTGCCTATCGTAGAGTTTAATCCTTTTGAAGGAGTGATAAATAACGCTAAAGGTACCTATCACTGTGTCAAAGCGGCTGTAGAGTCACAAGTTGAAACGTTTGTATTAATATCAACGGATAAAGCAGTACGCCCAACCAATATTATGGGAGCCTCTAAGCGACTGGCTGAAATAGTATGCCAAGGATTTAGTGAGCAAAATCTATCTACAAAAATAAGCATGGTTCGATTTGGGAATGTACTCGGTTCATCTGGCTCTGTCGTACCTTTATTTACAAAACAAATAGCAAATGGCGGCCCTATCACGGTGACTCATCCAGAAGTCACCCGCTACTTTATGACCATACCCGAAGCGGCAAATCTAGTGATCCAAGCCGGTGCAATGGCGCAAGGTGGTGAAGTCTTTGTACTCGATATGGGTAATCCTGTCAAAATAGTCGATCTGGCTCGAAGGATGATTCATCTGAGTGGCTATGAGGTAAAAGACGAGCAACATCTAGATGGAGATATTGAAATCGTATATAGTGGACTACGACCAGGTGAGAAGCTATATGAAGAGCTGATCATCGGTTATGATAATGTTGAATGTACTCATCACCCATTGATTATGCAAGCCCGTGAACACAGCTTTCCATTGGCAGAAATCGAAGCGACACTTGATGAGCTAAATATTCAATCTCAGCAACATGATGTGGCATGGCTAAAGCAGCAGTTTATAAAGTATGTAGAAGGATATCAGTCTAACTAGTTCAGCCTAGGCTCGCTATTTAGAGGTTTAAGCAAGCTAATGCGAAAATTATAACTCACATTTAAATAACCTATATTTAAAGGTATCTAATGTTAAATTTAAACACTAACAATCTTAAAATTGCAGTCATTGGCCTTGGTTACGTTGGTCTGCCACTTGCTGTTGAATTTGGTAAACAGCGCCCGGTTATCGGTTTTGATATCAATCAAACTCGTATCAATGAATTGAACTCTGGCACAGACCATACATTAGAAGTAAGCGACTCAGAACTTGCTAGTGCCACTCACCTAAGCTTTAGCGCTGATATTACAGCACTTGAAGAGTGCAACTTTTATATTGTTACTGTGCCTACCCCTATTGATGAGTATAAGCAGCCGGACCTAACTCCTTTAGTTAAAGCCTCTACCGCCATCGGTAGCGTACTAAAACCAGGCGATATTGTCGTTTATGAGTCTACCGTTTACCCAGGTGCTACTGAAGAAGTCTGCATCCCAGAATTAGAACGCAGCTCTGGCTTAGTGTTTAATAAAGACTTTTTTGCTGGTTATAGCCCAGAACGTATTAATCCAGGCGATAAAGAACATAGAGTAACCAATATCCTAAAAGTAACAGCAGGATCGACGCCAGAAGTTGCTGATTTCATCGATGAGGCCTACAACTTAATCATTACTGCTGGCACTCATAAGGCGCCTTCTATCAAGGTAGCAGAAGCGGCTAAAGTCATTGAAAACACTCAACGTGATGTCAATATTGCTTTGATTAATGAGCTGGCAGTCATCTTCAATAAAATGGGTATTGATACTGAGGCAGTCTTAACTGCGGCAGGTACTAAATGGAACTTCTTACCGTTCCGTCCAGGTCTAGTGGGTGGTCATTGTATCGGTGTTGACCCTTACTACCTCACTCATAAAGCTCAGGCCATTGGTTACAATCCAGAGATTATTTTGGCAGGTCGTCGACTCAATGATAGTATGGGTGAATATGTCGTTACGCAGTTAGTAAAAACTATGATCAAGAAACGTATCCAAGTAGAAGGTGCTAAGGTACTTATTTTAGGCTTAAGTTTTAAAGAAAATTGCCCCGATGTGCGTAATACAAAAGTGATAGACATTGTCCATGAGCTAAAAGAATATAATATCGATGTGGATGTGTTTGATCCTTGGGTAGACACGGTTGAAGCGCAACATGAATATGGCATTACGCCTATGAATGACATAACTAATCTAGCAAATGATAGCTATGATGCAATTATATTAGCAGTAGCACACAATCAATTTGTCCAAATGGGTATAGAAAAGATTAGAGCGTTAGGTAAAGAGAATAATGTGCTCTATGACTTAAAATATTTGTTCGATAGTGCGCTGAGCGATATACGTTTATAAAGCACTTACATCTATAAAGTAAACCCTATATATACGCTGAATTTATAAAATATAAAAGAGCAATGTTCTATGACTCAATACCAAAAAACTCAACAAGACTTAGTAGCTACCCCGAAAACATGGCTTATCACAGGTGTGGCAGGTTTTATTGGTTCAAATCTCCTTGAGACATTATTAACGCTTAATCAAACTGTAATCGGGTTAGATAACTTTGCTACTGGCTATCAAAAAAACTTAGATGAAGTGCAAAGCCTAGTCTCATCTGAACAATGGCAACGTTTTACATTTATTAAAGGTGATATTCGTAACTTCGCAGACTGTCAAAAGGCATGTTCAGGTGTGGATTATGTCCTTCATCAAGCGGCTCTAGGGTCAGTACCTCGCTCGTTAGCAGACCCAATCACAACCAATGAAGTTAATATTTCGGGTTTTTTAAATATGCTAAGTGCAGCTCGTGATGCAGAGGTGAGGAGCTTTACCTATGCTGCCAGTAGCTCAACTTATGGCGATCACCCTGGCCTACCTAAGGTAGAAGACAAAATTGGTAAGCCGCTATCTCCTTATGCGGTAACTAAATATGTGAATGAGCTATATGCCGATGTATTCGCTCGCTCTTATGGTTTTAAGAGTGTTGGCTTACGCTACTTTAATGTCTTTGGTCGTCGTCAAGACCCTGACGGTGCTTATGCAGCGGTAATCCCTAAGTGGACTGCTGCCATGATCAAGAATGACACAGTATTTATTAATGGCGATGGCGAGACTAGTCGCGACTTCTGTTATATCGAAAATACAGTACAAGCCAATATCTTGGCAGCCACGACTCAGAATGAAGACGCTACTAATCAAGTGTATAACGTAGCTGTCGGTGATCGTACGACTCTAAACGAGCTATTTAATGCGATTAAATCAGCATTAGCAGACAACGGTGTGACCTATGATCAGAAGCCGACTTATCGCGACTTTAGACCCGGTGATGTGCGACACAGTCAAGCGGATGTGAGTAAGGCCAATAGCCTGCTTGGCTATAAGCCTCAGTTTAATATCTCGCAGGGCATTGATGAAGCGATGCCTTGGTATGTAAGAAATGTGCGATAAAACTCATGACTAAAAATGATACTAAAGAATCTTCTGGCAAAGTTAGTCATGTTAGTAAAGATGAAGTAGGATCGAAGGCACGTAAAGGCGTTAAGTGGACAGCCTTACAGATTATTGCACGCAATATACTAAGCCTCGGAACCACCGCTGTATTGGCGCGCCTATTAACTCCAGAAGACTTTGGTTTAATCGGCATGGTTGCTACGTTAACTGCTCTTCTGATGGTTTTTTCAGATATGGGGTTAAGTTGGGCAACGATACAGCGTCAGGCTCTAAGCAAAATACAAGTTAGTAATTTGTTTTGGATAAACTTGATTGTAGGTCTGTTTTTATGGGTGATCTGCATATTCTTTTCACCCCTAGTAGCTAGCTTCTATGATGAACCCAAGCTAACTGCAGTTACTACTGTGCTTGGTGCAGGGTTCTTGCTGAGTGGATTTGCTGCTCAGCCGATAGCGCTGTTAAACCGTAGTATGAATTATAAGGCGGTTGCACAAATTGAGGTCCTATCAATTATTGCAGGCGCTATCGCTGCCTTGTACGCTGCCTATACTGGTCTGGGCTATTGGGCTTTAGTAATTCAAGGTTTAACCAGTAGTAGTTTCAGAGCAGTGCTAGCTATTCGTATGAGCAAAATCAGTCTATATGCGCCTAAGCGAAATGTTGATACTTTAAGCTTAGTGAGTTTTGGTGGTACTTTGGCTTTAAACGGCTTATTAATATATATGGCTCGAAACCTTGATAGCGTGTTAATCGGCAAATATTGGGGCGCAGAAGAACTTGGATACTATAATAGAGCTTACTTTTTGATGTTGTTGCCTAGTATGTTAGCGACTGGTGTCCTTACAAACCTAATGGTTCCTTCGCTATCGGCTTTTCAAGATGATCTACAACGATTTGGAGATGCTTATCGTAAAGCATTAACATTGGTTGCGTTGATCGGGTGTCCAATGGCAGTGGGTTTAGCATTAACTGCTGACGAGATGGTGATGTTAATATATGGCGAACAGTGGCAACCTGTGGTACCCATTCTGCTATGGTTAAGCTTGGCCAGTGTGACTCAACCCTTATATAACACCACAGGATGGCTTTTTACAGCTGTTGGCAAAGCTAAATCATATTTATTTCTTACAATTATAAGTGGCATCGTACTAAGTATCTGTTTCTATGTTTCAGTTACCAATGGTGCTATAGGAGTTGCTAAAGCTTATGGCATAGTGATGGGAATACTTATTTTTGTCCCTGCACTTTGGTGGTCTCATAATATAGCAAGAATTTCATTTTTACAGTCATTGAGACAGCTTTGGCCAGTTGCTCTTTCACTAACAGTAATGTCTTTTTCAGTAATATGTATAGACTTAGTAATGAATACTATAGAATTTACATGGGTAGCTACCCTTATATCAAAAATAATCGTAGGTGTTGTTACCTATTCACTTACTGCTTATATTTTCATGAAAGATTTAATCTTCAATGAACTTCTAATTAAGTTTAATTTTTTAAATAAAAAGTGACCATCTATGAATGTTATATATATATGCAATGAGTATCCTCCTGGTAAAACTGGAGGCATTGGTACATTTGTTCATGAATTAGCAAGTCAACTTACTGCTCGTGGTCATAAGATATTTGTAGTAGGTTTTATTGACGATGTCAAACTAAGGCTAGAAGTTGAAGTCGACAATATTAATGTCATTAAGCTACCTAAGTCATCTGGAAAGCTTGGATTCATTTTAGACAGGATATCTCTTTATAGAGAAATTAAAAACATCATTTCTAATGATGAAATTCATATAATTGAAACACCTGATTTTGAAGGACTTCTGAGCTTTCTACCGAAAGGTCAATATAAATCTATAGTTAGGTTACATGGATCTCATACGTACTTTGCTGATGAGATGAATGAAGACCCATCACTGCTTATTAAGTCTCTTGAATATATAGCTCTTAAACGTGCTGATTCTATCATTTCAGTAAGTGACTATACAGCTCAGAAGACTAAACAGCTATTCGGTATCAAAAGAAAAATAACTACTATTTACAATGGCATTGATCTACCTAATCTTAATCAATGTAAAAGTAACTGGAATAAAGCTCATAAGGTAGTTTTCACTGGGTCTCTAATAGAAAAAAAAGGTGTTTTTGCATTAGCCAAATCATGGCCTTTAGTTAAGGCTGAGTTTCCTGATGTACAATTAGCTCTGATTGGAAAGGATGTACTTTATAAAAAAAATGGATTAAGTTCTAAGGACTACATTAAAAAACTGTCTCAACATAAGGATATTATTTTTTATGGTCACCTCCCTAAAGATGAGATGCAGAAAATTATGGTTGAATGTGACCTAGCTGTTTACCCCTCTTACTCAGAGACATTTGGTTTAGCTCCTATAGAGTCTATGAGCTTAAAAGTACCTACTATTTATACCAAGCTAAGTTGTGGCCCTGAAGTTATGAGGCATGAAGATTTAATTAGTATGAGCGTTGATCCCAACAATCATAAAGATATTGCTGCAAAAATTATTTCACTTTTAAAGGATAAGGAGCGTAGGCAATACTTAGCAAATCTTGGTAGATTTATTGTAGAAGAGCACTATTCTAATTTAAATAAAGTCACTGAAAATGAAGCATTATATAAAGAGATATCAAACCATGTTTGAGCCAATTCTAATCATTACACCTTTTTTTGCACCTCAGTCACATGCAGCCATGTTTCGTGTGCATAAACTCGCTAAATACCTACCAAAGTATGGGTACCGACCTATTATTCTAACGACAGATATTAACTACCTTTACAATAGCGATGACAAACTATTAAAAGAGCTGCCTGACTGTGTAGAAATTATCCGTACACATTATATGGAGCCAAGTTTGCGCGGAGTTCGCATGCAGCTTGGCGGGCGTGATAGAACTTTCTCAGCGAATAAACATGAGCAAGAATTAAATAATACTCAAGTCTCAAGAACCTCGAGAGTCTCTAAACAGCCATCTAGATCTGGATTAATTAGAACGACTCTGTCCTCTCTATATGGCTCTACAACTGACTATCTATATAATATACCAGATGCATACTGGACATGGGCTTTGGCTTCAGTTAGTACTGCCAAAGAGCTGATAAAAAAGTATGATATTAATATCATGTATACAACAGCAAATCCTTATAGTCACTTAGCTTTAGCTTCAAAGATTAAAAAAGATTTAGATATTGCATGGTTAGCAGACTTTAGAGATCCTTGTGGCTATGGTTATAAAAACTCATCAAGCAACTACATAGGTCAATTATTACAAAATAAGCTAATTACTAACACTCTTAATCAGGCAGACCGCATAACTGGTCTTTCTGAAGCTTATGGATCTATTTTCTCCGATATTTATAATTTGCCAGAAAAAAGATATACATTTATACCCACAGGTTTAGATGATGAATATTTACCGATGTCTACTCCTGATAAATCTACTAAGACAAAAAATATTATATTTGCCGGCGAGGTTATGCCAGAGCAAAGTTCTTATATATTAGAAGTTATTAATGAACTCCACAACTTAGATGGAGACGTTGAACTTAAATTTATAGGAAGAGTAGAAGTCAACAAACCAATTATTGAAACTATTGTATCCAATATTTCAAATTGGAATGTTAGGGTAACTTTTGAAGATCATATGCCTCAAAAATCACTTTATAAACTAATAAAAAATTCAACAGCATGCATTTTGGCTCCCGGCAGGAGCCGATATTGGTGGACCAACTTCGCTAAAATGGTTGATTATATAGCTCTTGGCACGCCTGTCATTGCTTATGTGCCAGATTCTAGTGAAGCCCGAAAAGAGCTATCTAAAGCTGGTAATGGTTTTTTCCTCAAAGGTGATGATGCCAAAAGTGAAGCGAAAGATATAAAAGAATGGCTAATAGGTAATAGCCTAAAAAATGAAAACTTAGACTATCAGAAGCGTTACTTAGCAAGTTCACAGGTTGCATCTTTCGCTAAAATATTTGATGAAATCAGGATAGAAAATGAAAAGTAATATTAGTGTATTAAGCTACGACTACCCTCCCAATGATGGGGGTATCAGTCGTCTTACTGCCTCATTTTGCCAAGAGCTAAGCAATCAAGGGCATAATATAGAGTTATGTACACTGAAGATGACGCAATCTAAGGATATCTTACACCGTCCAGAGATTCCTACTCATGAGTTACCTAGAAAAAAAGGCTTTCGTGAAATAGGCCTAGCCAAGTACCTATTAAAAATACCGGGAGATAGAACTCTAATTACTTCAGTCTGGAACCCGGAAGCAACTATAGCCTACTGCTTACAGCGGAAAAATTTATATATTCTAGCGCATGGAAATGAGGTAATGCCCTACCCCGAGTCTGTTAAATTTAAAATAAAATCTGAGCTTCGCGAAAGGGTTTTAAAATCCGCTCGCTGTGTTATTTGTAATAGCAGATACACTCAGCAACTTGTACTTGATATTGACTCAAGTATTAAAACTGAAGTTCTCAATCCAGGTGTAGATTATAAAAGATTTGATATTGATATATCTAAACAAGAAGCTCGAGAAATACTCAATCTTCCTATAGATAAAAAAATAATACTTAGTATTTCTAGAATTGATGCTTACAAGGGTCATGATACTGTACTGCATGCTTTAGCTAACCTATCTAAGCCTGAAAGACAGCAAATTCATTATGTAATTGCTGGTAAAGGATCTTATCTAGATGACCTAAAAAAATTAGCTGAAAGTCTTGATTTGAATGACTGTATTACATGGACCGGTTTTGTTCAGGATAGCGACTTACCTATCTTATATAAAGCTTCCAATCTTTTTATTTTATGCACAAGAGAGGATAAGAATATTCGAGGAGTTGAAGGCTTTGGCATGGTATTTTTAGAAGCACAAGCTGCTGGTATACCAGTTATTGGAACTAATGCCGGTGGTATATCTGATGCCATTATACCTGAACAAGGGGGTTGGCTAATCGAACAAAATAACCCAGGTGAAGTTAGTAAATATGTAAGGTTGTTAATAAGTGACTCTCAATTATTTGCTAAACAAGCAATAATTGGACAACAACGAGCAAAAACAGATGCTTCTTGGTATAACTACTCAAAACAACTGCTTCAGATTTTGGAGAATTATTAAAATGCCTACAAACTTACCTAATGGTGTCTCTGTTATTATTCCTACTATTAATCGTGCAGACGTATTGATAGATACTATAAACGATATTCTCCAACAGAACTTCGATAACTTTGAAATAATCGTTATCGATCAGTCTGATCAAACTAATAACGAAGCGTTGCAATTATTGGCGGAATCAACAGTACCGCATCGTTATTTTAAAGCTAAGTTTAAGGGCTTACCTCAAGCGCGTAACTTTGGTGCTCAAAAAGCTTCTAAAGATATATTGCTATACATTGACGATGACATACGATGTGATACTAACCTAGTCAAAAACCATTATGATGCTCATTTAAAAAGTGGTGCCCAACTAATAGCTGGTGGTATAACAGAATTGAAAGGAGATAGCTTATCAAAGGCTAAGCCTGGTTCTTTTAGGATGTGGACTGGTACTGCTATACGAAACTATTCATCTAAGCAGCCGGGCTGGTGTTGTCATGCACCTGGAGGAAACTTCTCTATCCTCAAAAGCACCTTTCAAGATATTAGAGGCATTGATGAAGCTTTAAGTACTGGTGCTGCATTGTATGAAGAATCAGAATTTGCACTAAGACTTAAACAAGCAGGCTTTAAAGCCTGGTTTGAGCCAAAGGCACATCTAACTCACCTTGCTGCCCCTATGGGCGGATGTCGTGTGCCTAACGATTGGCCTAAATATATGTATGGTTTAGGTTATAATAGAGCTATTTTGGTGTTCAGACACCTTGCACCTATTTATTGGCCTACTTCTCTAATACGTACGTTATTACTTGGCGTGTCCTATAGTAAATTAGATAAAAGCCCTCGACCCTTTTTTGCTACACTAAAAGGACTGAATAAAGGCAGAAAAGTCGCAAAAATGCCTGCTTTAAACACTCAGCTTGAGGGAGTAGAAGTATCCCTTGACAGTCTAAAAGAGAGTTAATGGATTGTGATTCTTTTTCACTTTACCTTTTATAGCATTGTCTGTGTGACCTTCTTGTTACTTTACTCATATCGGAATAATAAAGCTGCAAAAGCAGGTATGCTGTTGTATGCCTTTATTGCAGTAATATGGTTGTGGGCTACGCTTTCCTTTCGCGAGCCTGCAGGTGACCCTTGGCGATACATGCGAGGCCTTGAGTACATATCAACGTTGAGCTTTAGTCAACTTCTGACTCATGAAGGCCCTATCGGCTTTACTCTACTTAATTGGATTGTGTCATTAGTTAGTATTAAATCTGAGTTCTTTTTCTCTATAATTTACATATTATGTATTGTTCCCCTTTATTTAGCGTTTCGTGAGAAGTACGGTAAAACTGACACCTCTACACTCCTCATGCTCTACTTGCTATACCCATTTTATCTGACTTATCTAGGCAGTGGATTTAAACAAGGTATCGCTTTTGGATTTATGCTTTGGGGGTATAACTGTTTGATCGGCCTAGATAAATCTAAACCAATTAAAGGGTTGTTGTTACTCTTTATTGCTACGTTATTTCATAACTCATTTTTGATAGCTATAGTTGCATTTATAGCATGGCGCTACTGGTTTAAACATCGCTCTATAATGTGGAGTATAGCAATACTCATGCTGTGTATGAGCCTATCAATATTAGGTCTAGTAGAGCCAGTTGTCAGGTTTGCACTGCCAGCTAGTGTTGTAGAAAGCTTAAGTTTTAATGAATACTTTGATGATACATTTACTTCAGGTGCGCACTATCAAAGTTTAAACTATCAAACTGGCTTTAGGTTAGACTTTGCAATATTTACAGTTCTACCTATTGCTTGTTTCTTATTATTAAGACCACCCAAACTAAAAGCTAATCGGGAGTATGATTTTCTAAAAATATACTGCTTATTAGCTAGTGGCTACTTCTTACTGTCATTCATACCTTTTTCAGATAGGGTCGCAGCATTTTCATGGTTTTTGATACCTTATATACTGTATCAAATAATAAATACAAAAAAATATAGTCATGTATTCGTCGCTATAATGTTTATTAGCTACAGTATATTGATGTTGATTTATACCAAAGGATATTTTCAATGATAACTATACTGACACCAACCTATAATCGAGCACATACTTTACCAAAGCTTTATAACTCACTATTAAATCAAACTAATAAGGGCTTCGAATGGTTAGTCATAGATGATGGAAGTACTGATCAGACTAAAAGTCTGATTGAACAATTTAAGGAAGAGGGTTTAATAGATATCCGTTACCTTAAAAAAAGCAATGGAGGCAAGCATTCAGCTCTTAATATTGGCTTTAGTGAGGCTATGCACGAGTGGGTATTAATTGTAGATAGTGATGACTGGCTAAAACCTGACATGGTTGACTTTTTAGTAAAAGAAAGCTCAAAGCTTGATGGATCATACAACTCTCTATCCACTTTGAGAGTCTACGAAGATGACAGTGTTATTGGAACAAAGCATATAGAGTCTCGTGAAAGCTACCTCGATTTTTCAAAAGGAAAAGTTACTGGAGATAAATCTGATTTAATTAGAAAGTCTGCATTACAAGGTTTCTCATTCCCCGAGTTTGAAGATGAAAACTTCATGGCTGAAGCACCAATGTTTCTATGGCTTGGAACTAAAGGTAAAACCAAGTTTATAAACTACGGTGGGTATGTATGCAAATATCTGCCTGATGGTCTAAGTGACAATAGCATTATTAATCGACATCGCTGCTTTAATTCTACGTTATTCGTATATCAATCAATGTATAAAACTTACCCTTTGTTCTCATCAAATAAACATAGAGCCGCTATAAATTGGTGGCGCTTTAGGTTATTTAAAAAATATCAGAACGAAAAGTTTAATGCACCTCTTCTTTATGCACCTCTAGGTTTAGCAATGTACACCAAAGATCAAGTCTTATCGATTCTTAGTAAGCAGAAGCTGATCGATAAGTTAAACAAATAAATTTCAATAACCAATTAAAACTGTCAGAGATACAATCTATGATAACCCCAATAATACTTGCCGGTGGTACTGGTAGTCGCCTATGGCCCCTATCCCGTTCAGCATATCCAAAACAGTTTCTCAACTTGGTTGGTGAATCAAGTATGTTGCAAGCTACATTTAACCGTTTAGAGGATTTGAACTATGAATCCAGTATGGTTATTTGTAATGAAGAACATCGCTTTATCGTTGCTGAGCAATTAAGAGCTCTAAACCTTGCTCCAGATATTTTATTAGAACCTATTGTAAAAAACACAGCACCTGCCGTTGCGCTTGCAGCCTTGCATACGCTAAAAAACTCTGAAGATACTATATTGTTGGTACTCCCTGCTGATCATTCAATACCTGATACAAAGGCATTTAATGATGCTATAAGCAGAGCACTACCTTTGGCCAAGCAAGGAAAGCTTGTGACTTTTGGAATAAATCCCACACATCCTGAAACAGGTTACGGATATATCAAAGTTGGATCAAGTATTGTGAATACAGAAGGCTTCTTGGTTTCACAGTTTGTTGAAAAACCTAATTTAGATCTTGCTAAACAATATATTGCCGAGGGTGACTATTACTGGAATAGCGGTATCTTTATGTTTAGGGCTAAGAGATATCTTGAAGAGCTCCATAAATACCAACCTAGTATATTAGCTGCATGCAAAGACGCAATCTCCACTAGTTACCAGGATCTGGACTTCATTAGAATTAATGAAGAGGAATTTAAAAAATCACCTTCAGACTCTATCGACTACGCTGTAATGGAGAACACTCAAGATGCTGCATTAATACCATTAGATACTACTTGGAGCGATGTAGGTTCTTGGAATGCACTGTGGGAAATATCTGATAAAGATACTCATGGAAATGTTAAAAAAGGAGACGTTTTATTCCAAGAGTGTAGTAATAGCTTTGGGTACGCTAATAGTAAACTGGTTGTGATGTCAGGATTGAAAGATACTATAGTTATTGACACAAAAGATGCAGTCTTGATAATAAATAAAAACAACACTCAAGATGTTAAGAAAATTGTTAACGAACTAAAAGCTGATTGCCGTAAAGAGACAGCGTTACATAGAGAGGTTTATAGACCTTGGGGTAAATATGACTGTATTGACTCAGGTTACCGTTATCAAGTCAAACGGATAACAGTTAAGCCTGGAGAGAAGCTATCAGTACAACTTCACCATCATCGAGCAGAACATTGGATTATTGTTTCGGGTACTGCCAAAGTTCAAATAGATAATAAAGAATTCATTTTGACTGAGAACCAATCCACATTTATACCCATAGGCAGCATTCATTCTTTAGAAAATCCTGGCAAGATTCCGCTAGAGATGATTGAAGTACAGTCTGGTAGCTATTTAGATGAAGATGACATCATTCGATTGTCGGATGAATATGGAAGAGTCTAAACTATAATTAAATATTATTATTTAGCAATAACAGTAATCTACTTCAATTATCTAAAATACATAATTTAATCAGTATAGACTTACTAAAATAAATTATGAATGATTACCATCCGCTCTGAGCATACTTCTAAAGTATCTTTTAAACTAATATGTATACTACTAACAAATTATGGACTTCATAATGAAATTTTCTATAGCAATTTCTCTGTATAATAAGGAGTATTCAATATCGAGATGTGTAAATTCTGTTTTAGCTCAAACATATACTAATTATGAGATAATTATCGTAGATGATGGCTCTACTGATGACTCCCTACTTATTGTTAAAGATGTTTTTAAAAACGAAATTAGTCAAGGCTTAATTAAAGTACTTGAACAACATAATCAAGGCGTTTCAGTAGCAAGAAATAATGCTTTACAACTTTGCAGCTCTGAATATATATGTTTTTTAGATGCTGATGATGAATGGCTACCTGACTTTTTATATAAAATACATCATTTGATTAAGGATTATCCTAGTGCAAACCTTTACTGTTTAGCGCACATGCTCAAAAAAGAGGATCTAACTGCTACTAAAGCCAAGCATGCCCTAAGTGCAGGGTATCGTGGATATGTTGATGACTTTTTTAAAGCTTCATGTAAAGGAAGTGTGGCAAAAAGCTCAAAAGTTTGTGCTAGGAAGTCTGCTATTAATACATTCGGTGGTTTTCCTGAGAGAGCTGTAGCCGGTGAAGACTTATATGTATGGATTCAATTAGCATTATTAGGTCCTGTTGCATGTGAGATGTCTTACTCTTGTATCGTGCATCAAGTTGCTGATAATTCTAGATCTTCTAGAAAACAAAGTATTCCTTATCCATTAATATACTTCTCTAAGTATCCAAAAACAAAAAGAACCAAATCTCTTGATAAATATTTATTTGTTATCTTTTATAAGCATTTTGCTTCATCTTTATTACAATTAAATTTTAAAGAAGCTTATTTACGCTTAAATGCTTATATCAAGTTACTATAAGTTATAATTAAAAGCTTTAATTATATAAAGTTCCAATATTTTTAATAAATATTGACTAAGAGTGTTAAGGCACTTAATAGAGGGTATAAATAGTAAAAAACGTTTAATGTGCATCTCATTGCGCATAGCAGTCTTATAGATGTCTGACGTTTTGACGGTGCAACAATTTTTTGGTTACTAGGTTGCATTACTTGTACCTAAAGTAGGAGAGTAAATTGAAATTTACTATAGTCGCTAACTATTTGCCTCATGTTTTAAATTTTAGAGGCAAGATTCTTGAAACAGTATCAGACTTAGGCTATGAGATTCATATACTTGCGCCTGATTTAGATAGTCATCCTAATGAGTATAAACATTTAAACTCACTTGGCTATCATTTGCACTCAATTCCACTGCAGAGAACTGGCACAAACCCTGTGGTAGATATAAAAACACTTATCTACACTTATAAGTTGCTAATTAGAATTAAACCTGATGCTATTCTCTCATATACCATAAAACCAGTTGTTTATGGCACCTTAGCAGCCTGGCTGGCTAGAGTGCCTAAACGCTTTGTTCTACTTTCTGGTTTGGGTTATGCTTTTCAAGCTTCTGACAAAGACAGTAAACCGACAAAACTACAGCAAATCGTTTACGGCTTATATAAACAATCATTATCAAAAACAAAGGTTATTTTTTTTCAAAATCCAGACGACTTAAAACTATTCGAGCAGCTAAAGTTGATTAACAATAAGTGTAATACGGTAGTTGTGAATGGTTCAGGTGTTGATGTTAGCGACTTTAATGTTGTCGACTTTCCTAGGGATATAGAGGATAAAATTAGACCCTCTTTTCTACTAGTCGCACGTCTTTTAAAAGATAAAGGAATAGTGGAGTATGTGGAAGCTGCGAAGTTAGTAAAGCAAAAATACCCACATGCTGAGTTCCATTTAGTAGGTTGGATTGATGAAAATCCAGCAGCTATAAATCAAGCCCAGTTAGACAGTTGGATAGCCTCGAATGTTATAAACTATTGGGGAAAGCTTGATGATGTTCGTCCTGCTATAGCCAATAGTTCAGTATATGTCCTTCCCTCATATAGAGAGGGTACTTCACGCTCTGTACTTGAAGCCATGGCCATGGGTAGACCTATTATCACTACCGATGCGCCTGGCTGTCGGGATACTATTGTAAATGGTGAGAATGGTTTTTTAGTCTCTATAAAGTCGGTTGATGAACTAGCTAATGCTATGATTAAGTTTATTGCAAACCCTAATTTATATACAGAGATGGGACAAGCATCAAGGCGAATAGCAGAAGATAAGTATGATGTTAAAAAAGTAAACGCTCACATGATTAAAGAAATGAATTTATAGAAACGTTGCACCACATGGATTTAGATATTGTATTAGAATTTATATTTTCCTGAATATCAAACACCTAAATATGGATAACACATGAATATTTTAGTAACTGGCGCAAACGGCTTTATAGGTCAAGCTTTAATAAAAAGTTTATTAAAAAAGACATCATATACAGTTATTGCTTGTGTTCGCCAATCAGTGGAACCTACTTTTGATTGTGAGTATCGCTTTATTAACAATCTTAGCGCCACTACTGATTGGCAAAATATTTTAAAAGATATTGACGTTGTTGTACATTGCGCAGCCAAGGCAAGTGTCTCTAAAAAGGACTTCAATAATTCGTCAAAGTCTCTAAAAGAAATAAATACACTAGCAACTCTAAACTTAGCAAAGCAAGCTGTATATGCAGGTGTACAAAGATTCATTTTTCTAAGCTCAATCAAGGTCAATGGCGAATATAGTTTACCTGACCAACCCTTTACACCAGATATATCAAAAACCCCTACTGATCCCTATGGGTTTAGTAAGTATGAGGCGGAGCTCGGACTAAAAGAAGTTGCTAATAATTCTGATATGGATTATGTGATTATACGTCCTACCTTAGTATACGGAGAGAATGTTAAAGGAAACTTTAATTCTTTAATGAAATGGACTTATAAGGGTATACCCCTGCCTTTAGGTGGTATTAGAAATAATTTACGTAGTTTAGTCTCTGTGGATAACCTAATTGATTTTATTATCAATACTATTGATAACGCCAATGCTAAAAATGAAATTTTTTTAGTTTCCGACGATGAGGATATATCGACTGCCAGTATGCTTAAAGACATTGCATCCGGTTTAGAGGTTAAGAATCGGGCGTTACCTATTCCTCCTGTACTAATTCAAGCTGGAGCACGTCTTTTTGGCAAAGAGCATATAGCCAGAAGACTATGTGGTTCCCTTCAAGTAGACATATCGAAGAGCAAAGAAAAGTTAAACTGGCAACCGAAACAAGGTACTCATGACTCTATTAAAGAAACGGCTAAATCATATAAACTGAATTTAAAAAAAAATGAGAACAATCTAGGTTGGCAAAGACCTCTAGATTTTACATTTTCAGCAACAGGGTTAATAGCTACATCTCCCTTGCTGATAGCCACAACTATTATTGGCTATTTTGACACAGGCTCGCCCCTATTCATTCAAGAACGTGTTGGTAAAGATAAAAAGCCATTTAAGTTAGTAAAGTTTCGTACCATGAAGGTTGATACTGCTTCCGTAGCGAGTCACTTAGCTGATACAAGCTCAATCACTAAACTTGGTAGCATACTTCGTAAAACAAAACTCGATGAATTACCTCAGCTCATTAATGTGTTGAAAGGTGAGATGAGCTTGGTTGGGCCAAGACCAAATTTGTTTAATCAACGTGAACTTATAGAAGCCAGAGATGACAAAGGTGTCTACAATGTTTTACCCGGTATTACTGGATTGGCCCAACTTAGCGGTATAGATATGTCTACACCAGAATTGCTTGCCGAGATAGATAAAGAGATGATTGACAACTTAACGCTAAAAAATTACTTCAGCTATATTATTCGGACCGCACTTGGTAAAGGAAGTGGCGATGCGGTAAAAACCATACCCAAAATTACTGAAAGTACGGAACATTCATAAATCTGTCTATCTATCCCATTATTGTTATTTATCAAGTTTAAATTAGCTGAAATGACTTAATCTGAGTAATTCCAACTATGTAATTTTGCTTTAATTTGAAGTATTATGCTGGCTCAATTAATTTCATTTGTTTTATCTGATGGAAGCCGATTCTAAAGTCTTTCAATGCTATTATTACTCTACCCCTTCAACTATAGAACTTTCTTATTATGAATCTATCAATGAACTATCCCAAAATAAAAACATTAAGCCTACTCATTAGCCTAGGCTTAGTCAGTAGCCTTGCTAATGCACAGAATTTGCAGCTGAACGACATGAGTCTAAAGTCTGAGCTTGATTGGTTACAAGCGCAAGGCGTTATTCAGATTAGTACGAGTACATGGCCTCTAACTGCTAATGAGATTAATCGAGCATTGTCGAACGCAAAAGTTCAGACTACTGAGCAGCAGCAAATTATTCAATCTGTACGTTATACACTGAGTAAGCAGCCTAAGTCATTAGTGAATACTAAAGTATCTGCCTATGGTCAAACCAGCAGAAAGCAACTACCTCAAAGCTTTGCTGATGATAAGATGGCAGACTTCGGGGCCCGCGCTCAAGCAGGGATGAGTAAAGATGATTGGGAGTTTAATGTACAGGTTAACCTAAAAGATGACGATTTAATTGATGACGATGATGTCAGCTTTGAAGGGTCGTACATTGCGGGTAAATATGCTAATCAATGGCTGATAGCTGGTCAAATACCCACATGGTGGGGTCCTGGTAATGATGGTAGTTTAATCCGTGGCGATGCAAGTCGCCCTGTCATGGGGGTTACCATGCAGCGTGATACGCAAGCGGCACCAAGTAATCGCTATCTAAACTGGATTGGCCCATGGCAATATCAATTATTCGCGGGTCAGCTTGAGGATTATAAAGCAGCTGATGATGCAAAGCTGATTGGCATGCGTTTGACAGCGAACCCTACGGATTGGTTAGAGCTTGGTGCATCGCGTAGCTTTATGTGGGGTGGTAACGGTCGTCCTGAAAATTGGGATTCGTTTTGGGATGCATTAAAAGGCACTAGTGATAATACAGGTAATCGTACTAGCGACCCCGCAAACCAGTTAGGTGGCTTTGATGCTCGAATTAACCTAGCCCCTTTGATTAAAGCACCTGTAGGCGTGTATGGACAATATATTGGTGAAGATGAAGCGGGCGCATTACCTGCAAAAAACATGTACCTTGCTGGTGCTGATTATGCCTCAAGCTTTAATACTGAACAATTTGGTGCGGTGCCTTACCAACTATATACAGAGTGGACAGATACTCGAACCAGCGGTGATGTAGAAGGTATTTCTTATAATCACTTTATTTATACTGATGGCTACTACCAACAAGGCTATCCTTTGGGTTATGCATTAGGCGGAGACACTGAAAGCATTGCTGTTGGCGGCAAACTGTGGCTGGATAATCAGAACTTTATTACTAGTAAAATGCAGTATGCCAAAGTCAACCAGTCTAACGGTACTAATAACAAATCTTTCCCTGAAGCAGATAAATTAAAAGTATTAGATGTTGCATGGGAGCATCAACTAAATCCAAAAACCTTGATTTCAAGCCGTGCTTGGGTATCTGATTCTGATATTCATTCAACAGATATCGGCGGCGGTATTGGTATTGAGTTTAATAACTTTTAAACGTTAAGCTTAGATTATCAAATAAAAAACAGCTGCTAAATTAAAATTTAGCGGCTGTTTTTTATTGCCTACTATCAGGGTTTTTACTTATAGCCGTCAGGGTTCTTACTCTGCCAGTGCCAACTGTCTTTACACATATTCTCAATCGTTAGTTCAGCCTCCCAGCCCAATAAAGCTTTTGCCTTATCAGCCCCTGCATAACAAGCAGCTATATCACCTGGACGTCTAGCACTTATCTGATAAGGTACCTTTTGACCTGTTGCTGTTTCGAAAGCGTCTACTAATTGTAGAACCGAGCTTCCATTACCAGTCCCTAAATTAATCGCCTCAAAACCCAAACCTGTCTTAGATGCTTGCTGACTCTGCTCTAGATAGTCTAAAGCAGCCACGTGTCCTTTAGCTAAGTCGACTACATGAATAAAGTCGCGTACGCCTGTACCATCAACCGTATCATAGTCCCCACCAAAGACACTTAACTGATTAAGCTTACCGACAGCGACTTGGCTAATATAAGGCATTAAATTATTGGGGATACCATTAGGGTCTTCCCCGATTAACCCTGAGCTATGTGCCCCTACCGGATTAAAGTAACGTAGACACGCAATATTCCAACTAGGTTCTGCTTTAGCTAAGTCTTGTAAAATATATTCAACTGTTAGCTTGGATTGACCATAGGGATTGGTGCAAGATCTGGGTGCTGTTTCAGGAATTGGTAAGATTTCAGGATCGCCATACACCGTAGCTGAGGATGAGAAAACAAAGTTTTTCACATTATGCGCTTGCATTGCCTCTAATAAGACCAATGTACCGCTAACATTGTTTTTGTAGTATTTAAGTGGCTGTGCTACTGACTCACCAACCGCCTTTAATCCTGCAAAGTGAATAACACCGAAAAAGTCATGCTCTGAAAACACTTGATTTAACAGCCCACCATCAAGCACATCCCCTTTTATAAAAGGTATCTCTTTACCCGCAATTTGTTCAGTACGTTTTAATGCCTCAAGATGACTGTTTGATAAATTATCATAGACCACCACATCATAGCCTGCTTCAATTAGCTCGATACAAGTATGTGAGCCAATATAGCCGACGCCACCAGTGACTAATATTTTATTAGTTTGATTGTTATCAGTCGTTGCATTTTCAGTATTGGTTAAGGTCATAGAATGGTCTCCCTATTTAAATTATTATAAAAATGTTCATTACGTCTTACATTATACAAGCTATTTGTTGATAAGTGAGGAAACTAAACAATCTTAGATTGAGTTAACCCTCATTCTGGTTTATCCTTTGTATGCTATGACTCACCAACCTGTAAAGGATAAAATATGTTTGATCGTGTCGATTATTACCCTGGTGACCCCATTTTAGGTCTTAATAAAAAATTTGCCACTGACCCAAACCCTAATAAAGTCAATCTTGGTGTGGGCGTGTATTATGATGAAGACGGTAAATTGCCGGTACTGGACTGTGTAAAGACAGCAGAACAACGTATCGCAGACCCTATCACTCCGCGTCCCTACCTACCGATGGAAGGCTTGCCTGGACACCGTAAAGCGTGCCAAGAGCTATTATTTGGTAAAGGTGCTCAAGTACTAGAAGACAAACGTGTGGCAACCATCGCCACAGTGGGCGGCTCTGGGGCGCTTAAAATCGGCGCAGAATTTATCAATGAATGGTTCCCTGATGCCAAAGCCTATGTCAGTGACCCAACCTGGGGCAACCACATCTCTATCTTTGAATACAGCAATGTGCCGGTGGCTAAGTACCCGTACTATGACAAAGCCAGCAACAGCGTCAAATTTGATGAGATGGTGGCCTTCTTTGAAACCTTGAATAAAAATGACGTCGTCATCCTGCATCCTTGCTGTCATAACCCTACCGGTATGGACTTGACACCCGCGCAGTGGAACAAAGTACTCGAGGTCATCCAAACCCGTGAATTAATCCCGTTTATGGATATTGCCTATCAAGGATTTGGCGAAGACATGGACAGCGATGTGTATGCGATTCGCAAAGCGGTCGAAATGGACTTGCCACTGTTTGTCAGTAACTCATTTTCTAAAAACTTATCATTATATGGGGAGCGTGTCGGCGGTCTATCTGTCGTCTGCCCGACCGCTGAGCTTGCCGATAGAGTATTTGGTCAATTGCAATTTACGGTGCGCCGTACCTACTCAAACCCACCGTCACACGGCGGTCATATCGTCGATATCGTGATGAATGATGACGCGCTATATGAGCAATGGGTCAGCGAAGTGTATGGTATGCGTGACCGTATCAAAGCCATGCGCTTAAAGCTTAAATCAGTGCTTGAAGCAAAAGTACCTGGTCGTAACTTTGACTATCTGACTACCCAAAATGGTATGTTTAGCTTCACTGGTCTCACACCTGAGCAAGTCGAACGCTTAAGAGCGGAGTTTGGAGTGTATATGGTGTCCAACTCTCGTATGTGTGTGGCGGGACTCAATACCAGTAACATCGACTATGTGGCGAATGCGATGGCGGAAGTGTTAAAGGACGATGCTAATTAAAGCTTAATACTTTTGATATTTCTAATTTTTTAATATCTGGGCTGAACAATGAATTTGTTCAGCCTATTTTGTTAATCTCAACCGAAAATCCCCCCAGCCCTCCTTTAAGTAATCCTCCCCAACCCTCCTTTAAAAAAGGAGGGGGCTTAAATCCATCCCAGCCTTGCTTTAAGAAATCCTCCCCAACCCTCCTTTGAAAAAGGAGGGAGTTAAAAAATCCATCCCAACCTTCCTTTGAGAAAGGAAGGGGCTAAAAAATCCAGCGCAACCATTCTTTGAGAAAGGAAGGCGTTAATTCAGACTACGAGGTATAGTGGTAAGAGATAGGATGTGACCGCTAGCCCAGATTGCAGCGAATATCCTGCCTGACGGTGCAAATTGCGATGGCTGGGGGTTGGCTGGCACGCGAAGCAAGTGACAGTCAACGCCCACTTGCCAACGCTGTGCACAGACGGGCAGATAGTAGCGTAAAGCTGGATCAGCTCCTGTTGTATTATCGCCTTCATACTGTTAATACGATGCATTGCACCCGTTTAGTGTGGCAGGTTGATGGTTATTGTTGGGTGTTATTGTCATTGATCGTTATAAGGATTGGCTAGGGTTTTGGGTTGTTTTTGACTAATGGTAAAGCCGGTAAAGCCAAATATCAGGGTCAATAACAAAGACAAGTAACAAAAGAACGCATAAGGCAGATAATCCAATACCGGAACGTCTAACGCTTGGCTAATAAATACCCCGCAGACACTCCACGGCACTAACGGGTTAATCACCGTGCCGGCATCTTCGAGGGTACGCGATAAATTCTTCGGATGGAGGTTGAGACGCTCAAAGGTCGGTCTAAACGCGGTACCCGCTAGCAACAGACTCAAATACTGCTCGCCAATCAATACGTTGACACTTAGTGCAGTCATGGCGGCGGCAAATATGGCTTGCCCTGCATTGGTTAAGGTATCGTGTAGCCCTGATAACAAAGCAGGTAAGATACCCAAGGCTTTTAGCAGTCCGCCTAAGCTTAACGCCAATATCACAATGGTCTGGGTAAAGAACATACTTTGCACCCCGCCCCGTGACAACATATCGCCGACCTCACCCAATTCTAACGACTGCCCAGAGGGGCCGGTTGGCGTATAGCCTGCAAAGAAGTAACCACCCAATTGCTCGATGCTGAGCGTGCTGTGGCTAAATGTAATGACTAACGCGGTGAGGATAGTGGCGATAATAGTGTAAATGGCGTTGACGCGCAGTAGGGCCAATACGATCAATACCACAAACGGCAATACCGCATAGGGGTGTACTAAGCCGCTGTCGATCAATTGTGCTTGCAGGACGGTGACTTTACTAAGACTGCCGCTTTGGCTAAGTTCGCTTGCTTGACTGAGAACCTCGCCTTGCGCCAATGCCGAGACTTGAGCCAATTCTGGACTGTGAGTCTGCCCTGAGAATAGCCAAAATAATGCGACACTGATCAGCCATGCCGGTACGGTGGTATATACCATATTGCGAAGGTGCTCGAATAAATCAATACCGACCACAGACGAGGCGATAGTGCCCGTATCTGATAGCGGCGACATTTTATCACCAAAGAATGCGCCAGAGACCACCGCACCCGCCGCTATCGCAACATTGGCATCAAAGGCATGGCTCATGCCGATAAACGCAACGCCCAAAGTGGCGACGGTGGTAAGACTACTGCCCAAGGCAATACCGATAATCGAGGTCAATACAAACGCTGAGATATAATAAAAGTCAGGTGAAATCAGCTCAAAGCCATAATACATCAGGGTCGGAATAGCGCCAGACATCATCAAAGCAGCCACCATCAGTCCGATAAAGAAAAACAGATAGATGGCCCCAATACCACTCATCACCCCTTCTGCCATGTGGGCTTGCATTTGCTGAAAGCTTAGACCTCGAGTCTTACCGATAAAGAATAAGAAGCAAATCGCCAATAGCAACGACAAGTGAGGCACCCAGCCAAAGCCTATCATGGTGATACCCATAATCAATATCACTAGGCCAGCAATGATAAGCGCCCATAGTGGCGTGGGCAGTGGACTTTGCGGCGGACTGGGCGGGCGGCTGTGTGGCGCACTTTGCGGTTGAGTGGACTGGTTTAGATCTGGGGACGGTTGTTGTGCGGTGTCTGTCTGCGCTGTCGTCATACACGCTTCCTCCTGTTGACCCAATAATGAAATGACGGGTATTTTTTGCTTCGGGATTTATTGATAGATTTGCTATTTTGTAACGGCTGTTTTGCTTTGGCTATTTTGGGTTGTGTCAGTTTTAGTGTTCTATATTTCGAGCTATGTTTTTGAGCTATGCTGTCGAGCTATCTATCTACCTATATTGCTACCTATATTAGTACCTATATTAGTACCGATATTGCTAACTATAGGTTTGGACACTATGTTACGGACGCATCATAGCAATTATCACTAATTTTACCTATACTTTAATCATAAACCCAAATCATAATCTCAATAGTTATATTGATAACAATAAAGTGGCTTATTGTTGCTCAATGCGGCTCATGAACGTTATGAAGGGCAATAAAGGGCAACGTAAAACGTAAGGTTCTAAAATGTTTAAACATGTCGAGTTTTATGCAGGTGATCCCATCTTAGAATTGGTGGGTCAATATTTGGCGGACACCAATCCTAATAAAGTAAACTTGGGGGTTGGTATATACTTGGATGAGCACGGTCAGCTACCGGTACTAAAGTGCGTGAAGACAGCAGAAGCACGTCTGTCCGATCCTATTGTTCCGCGTCCTTATCTGCCGATGGAGGGACTGGTCGGCTTTCAAAAAGCCTGTCAAAACTTAGTGTTTGGTAAAGATGCGGAAGTATTACAACAAAATCGTGTCGCGACTATTGGCACAGTCGGAGCCTCTGGCGCTTTGAAAGTCGGTGCGGAATTTATCGATGCTTGGTTCCCAAAATCAAAATGCTACGTGAGCGACCCAACTTGGGTCAATCATGTTGCTATTTTTGAAGGTAGCGGTGTTGAAGTGGGTAGCTATCCTTACTATGACACAGAGACGGGCGGACTTAAATTTGAGGCGCTGATCGCCTTCTTTAAGAGCCTGAATAAACACGATGTGGTGCTGATGCATCCGTGTTGTCACAACCCCACTGGCGTTGACTTGACCCATGAGCAATGGGACACCGTACTGGAAGTGGTGAAAGAACGTGAGCTTATCCCCTTTATGGACATTGCCTATCAAGGCTTTGGTGAGGACTTAGACAGCGATGCTTATGCGATTCGCAAAGCGGTAGCGTTGGGCTTGCCAGTGTTTGTCAGTAACTCATATTCGAAAAACCTGTCTTTGTATGGGGAGCGAGTCGGTGGCCTGTCTATCGTCTGCCCGTCAGAGGATGAGGCGACGCGGGTGTTTGGGCAACTGAAACTTGTCGTACGCCGTCTGTACTCTACTCCGCCATTCCACGGAGAGCATGTGGTCAATATCGTCATGAGTGACGATGCGTTGTACGAGCAATGGGTAGGTGAATTATATGCTATGCGAGATCGCATCAAAGCCATGCGCTATAAGCTCAAGTCGGTATTAGAAGCTAAGCTACCTGCTCATAACTTTGATTATCTGACGTCTCAAAAGGGGATGTTTAGCTTCACCGGCTTGACCCCTGAACAGGTCGATCGGCTACGAGAAGACTATGCCATCTATCTATTGGCCACTTCTCGGATGTGTGTCGCCGGCTTAAATACTCATAATGTCGATTATGTCGCGAATGCGATCGCAGAAGTGCTGCAATAGTGATGTCGCGATACTAAATTAGGCACTTAACTTTTTATTCGATTAAAGACGTCAACATGGGTTTCGCTGCGCTACACCACCCGCTAGACATTTTAGTAGTTCGCTGACTAGAACTATTCTTGTTTTGCGTCAGTTTTAATCCCAATATTATCTAGGTGACCTATGTTCGCCCTATTGACTCATAAACCACCGCTAACCTCTAAGCCAACCATAACCCTGACGTTGCGTCTAAAACAACTGGTATTATTGCCACTGGCTGTCATGATTGCTAGCTGCTCAAACGATCAAGCCAGCAATCAGAACAGCTTACAGAACAATAATCAATCTAGCATTCATAACAACAGCGATAACAGCACTGCCACGCAATCTCAAACAAAGCCAAAAACAGTTGAGCATAACACCAGCGAAGACACTGAGGTTTTGCGTATCGCAGCAGCGGCAAACTTAGCAGGTGTATTACCATCTATAATTGATGAGTATAATGAAAACCATTCAGCTCAAGACTCAGTAAAGGCAAATGATAATACCCATATAGAGGTTACCTATGCGTCCTCTGGCAAGCTGTACGCTCAGATTAACTCTGGCGCACCTTATGATATTTTTTTATCAGCGGATCAAAGTTATCCGAAAAAATACGCTCAGCAGCACCAGAAACAATCAGAGCAAGGCTCGTTAGCGCAGTCTTATCAGCCCTTTACCTACGCGCAAGGTCAACTGGCGTTATACAGTAGCAAGCATCCGTTAAATAATAAGCAAGAGGCAGATAAGTCTAAACTTAGTAGTACGCAAGTGAATCAGCTGCTTTCGAACGATATGGCAACTCAGCCGACATTGAAAATTGCGATTGCCAATCCAGAACTCGCCCCTTACGGCGCATCAGCCAAAGCATTTTTGGAACAGCAAAGACTCTATCAAACCTTAAGCGCTAACAAAAATATCATTCAAGCAGAAAATATCAGCCAAGCCTTTCAATATACGCATACCGCCAGTACCGATTATGGCTTTGTTGCGCTATCACAATTAGTCAGTGCCGATATTAATTCCAGCCAATATATCCCTTTGGCACCGGACAGTTACCCTGCCATCCTACAAGATGGTATTGTTATCAGTCAGCACCCAAAGGCGGTTGAGTTTAGCCAGTACTTACAGTCTAAACCTGCTCAGCAGGTGTTTTCTAAAGCCGGATATCTGCCTATCGACAAAGGTGCCATTGAGTAAATATATGATTGAATGATAAACAAATTTTCTCATCTTTAGACTTTCATCTAATGGTCTACTTAATATGGCGTAAACCGTTATAATAGGGTTTCTGTGCACACTTTTGTAGAACTTTGACCCATTGATAGTCGGTTGACGCTATGTCATTACTCTCGCCCTCGCTTGCTGATATGTTGCTTCCGTTATGGCTCAGCATCAAGCTTGCGAGCGTCACCACTTTTTGCCTACTGATATTTGCGACGCCACTGGCTTATTGGCTAGCTAAACCGTCATCAAATAGCATAATCGCTCGACTAAAAATCATGTTAATGGGCATCATTGCCATGCCACTGGTATTACCACCCACAGTATTAGGTTTTTATTTACTGCTCCTGTTAAGTCCAAAATCTGGACTGGGTCAATGGCTCATTGCGCATGATATTGGCGCACTGGCATTTACTTTTGAAGGCTTGGTTATTGGTTCTATTATCTACTCCCTTCCCTTCTATATGCAGCCGGTCTACGCGCAATTTTTACGCATTCCAAAAAGCGTCAATGACATGGCTCGATTGATGGAAGCCAATAGGTTACGCCGATTTTGGCGTGTGGCTCTACCCCAAGCCAAGTCAGGTATTATTCTGGGTAGCTTGATTAGCTTTGCGCATACGATTGGTGAGTTTGGTGTGGTGCTAATGATTGGTGGCAGTATTGCCGGTGAGACCAAAGTCATCTCTATTGCCATTTACGAGCAAGTCGAAGCGTTAAACTATGGCATGGCACATACCATGTCGTTATTATTGATTGGGTTTGGGGTTGTTTTGGTTGCCTTGATTGCCAGTATAAATAAAAAAGCTCAGCTCTAAAAAAGCCCAACTAGGCTCTAAGCTGAGCTTTAAAAATACTTTGAGAGCTTACAATCTAGCTGGCACTCTTTAACCATTATTACTGAGCCATTTTGACGACTCATCTTGATAGAACTCTTGTTTCCAGACAGGAATATCTGCTTTAATCGTATCCAAAATCCATCTGCAAGCATCAAAAGCAGGATAGCGATGCTTAGATGAGACACCGACCCATACTGCCATATCGCCAATCTCTAATGCACCAATACGATGAATGGCGACTGCGTTTTCGATATCAAAACGGCGTTTGGCCTCTTCAATAATCAATTTACCTTGGTTAATGGCGAGTTGCTCATAGCCATAATAGGTCAGACTTGTCACCTCACTACCATTATTATGATTGCGCACCCAGCCCTCAAAGGTTGCTAACGCACCACATTCTTCATCTTCCAAACAGTCTTTGAGACGCTGACCATCAATCGTCGTATCAAGTAGAGCAAACCCTTGCTTTTCGGCAATCGCATAAACCTCATCCACGCTTAAGCTAATTTGGCTAGACTGTTGATGTGCATCCTCAGTAGATACAGGTGTTTCAGCTTTATTTGACTCTAAATTAGACATGGCTTTTTGTTTACCTTGTGGTTCTCAAATGCTTTTATTTGATTAACCGCTTATTTGTATTAATCGTCAGTTATTGGACGATTAACCACCAGCGACCGGCGGAATAAAGGCAACTATATCACCTTCGTTAATCGTATCATTCCAGTCCGCAAATTCATCATTAATCGCGACTCGAACTTGTGAGCTGTCAAGCTCAAACCCATGCTCTGATTGAAGCTTGGTGTAGAGGTTAGGCAAGCTGATTTGACTGTCTAAAGTAAGTACTTCTTGTCCCTTCTTAGCTTTGTCCGCCAAACTGGCAAAATATAATACGGTAATATTCATAATGTTCTCTTTCATCTTATCTGTATTAAGTAGTACACGCTTTTAAACTGGCTATAAAAAAACCATTACGCTTGATAATCTGACTTACCACCTGTCTTGGTCACCAAACGAACATCATTAATAATGATGTCGTGTGATAAGGCTTTGGTCATGTCATAAATAGTCAAACAGGCCACGCTTACGGCAGTCAAAGCTTCCATTTCAACGCCTGTCTTGTGCGTTACCCTCACCGTACCTTGTACTTTGATGGCGCTTTTGTCATCATCATACTCAAAGCTTAAACCAATCTTATCAAGGGGTAGTGGGTGACATAACGGAATCAAATCATGAGTGCGCTTGCTTGCCATGATGCCTGCGATATGAGCGGTTTGGGTGATACTGCCCTTTTTGGTCTGCCCATCTGCATCCTTAATATGCTGATAAATATCAGGTGGAAAAATCACATAACCCTGTGCTACCGCCTCACGCGTCGTCACTGTTTTATGCCCCACATCAACCATGTGAATGTCGCCATCGGCGTCCAAATGCGATAGCTGTTTATCGCTTAAGGCGTGTTGGTTGTTTTGCTTGTTTGACATAGGGCTTGCTCCGACACTTAGGGTCAAATCGTATTTGATAAAAGGTAAATTTTTGGCGGTTGTGACAAACCAGATTGCGCTTAAAGCTGTATAAGCAACGTTTATTTAAGCAAAATAGTGCTCGCAGGCGAGTTTAAATTGCTCAGGTGTGTTGAGATTAGATAAGCGATCCCAAGATTTTGGCATATCGATAGTATGGCAAATAGGGTTGATAAAGCCCATCACTCGGCGCTCACCTGCATCCAAATAGGACTTTAACCCCTCCGTAAGTGACAACTGATACAGCGCCAACAAAGGATATAAACGCTGTTTTTCGCTCAAAGCATTTTTTGCCAAGCAGTATACCTTTCGGGGATTCACTCCAGCCGTTTCTTGTGTGATATTACGCTGATCAGTTATACAGTGCCAAACATCGATTGCCGAAATTAAGCTATCGCAACTAATAACCATCAACCACTTTGAGCGCTGCTCTTTCTCATCACTTTTCGAATGAGGGTTATCCGCCATAACATACTGTAAGCCTGAAACTATGGCGCCAAGTGGTCCTGCTGAGTGCTTAGCTTGAGCCTTTTTATTGCTACTTTGCGGTAGATAATCTTGCACATAGCTTACTTGGGCATTGCTGGTACTGACAGCCGGCTGAAAACCTTGCTCATTATCAGCAATCACCACTGGCACACCAAGCTGACTGGCATGTCGTACATGATAATCTATTAGCGTTTCGCCCGATGGTAGCGTTAATAGGGCTTTAGGCGAGCCCATACGTGTGGATAGCCCGCCTGCCAAAATTAATACCCCTGCTAGATTATCTAGTGTAGCTGCCTGTTTGCTTGTCATATCACCGATATCTTCACTTTAATGTCTTCGCTAACAATATATTAGCCAATGACTGCACTATTAATCGTGACTTGGATTCACACGCATTAAATGTGGCACAAAGTTACATGGGCGGGTTTGACTGTCTAGCTGCTCTTTAATGATTTTAGTCCAGCCCGTACGACAAGCACCTGATGATCCCGGTAAGCAGAAAATCACTGTGTTATTGGCCATGCCAGCGACAGCACGGGATTGTACGGTAGACATGCCAATCTCTTCTTTTGAGATAAGGCGAAACATTTCACCAAAGCCATCAATGGTCTTATCAAATAAAACGCTCACCGCCTCTGGCATACTGTCACGGATATAAAAACCGGTACCGCCGGTCGTAATCACAGCATGCACGTCTGGGTCTGCAATCCAGCCACTAATCACCGCACGAATTTTGTAAATGTCATCGGTAATTAACTGACGGTCCGCTAATTGATGACCGGCCTCTTGCAGTGAATCGGCCAAATATTGACCCGACGTATCTTCTGCTAAGGTGCGACTATCAGATACCGTTAAAACGGCAACCTTTAACGGCGTAAATTCTTTTTGTTTTGACATAATAAGTCCTCTAAATACTGACAGTTAACGGTGCTCAGCAGATAATTGCTTTAGCCACCAATCATAGATAAATTATTCATAATACCGCTGTTCGACTCATCTAAATGATGATGCTCTGGCTTAATTGGCATGAAGCTGTGTAGTACAGCCATCAGTCCATTCACATCTTGGTTTTGTAAGTAATCACGAATATCGTAATTACCTTGGTCAAACAAGCAAAGATGCACTTTACCTAAGCTGCTGACACGCAGGCGGTTACAGCTCTCACAAAAGTGCGGCGCATACGGTGCAATCATACCGATACGACCCACATAATCAGGATGGCTATACTCAATCGCCGGTCCGTCGGTCTGACCTCTTTGCTGAGGTGTCCATCCATTTTCAAGCAAATATTCTGTTATTAATGCGGACTGCGCATGCTGCGCAAAGAACAAATCGCTGTTGTCACTGGTCTGCATAAACTCAATAAAACGATACGTCACTGGTCTGGTTTTAACAAAATCCAGTGCTGACAACAAGGTCTCATAAGCAGTGCTTTCCATCAGCACGCCGTTGAGTTTTAGCTTAATATCTGTGGTTTCAAGCAAGGTATCTATGTCTGCCAACAGGGTTGGTAACATATTAAATCCGGTTATCTTCTGGAATACTTTAGGGTCAAAGCTATCGATACTAATATTTAACTGATCAAGCCCTGCCTCATTCCAAGCTTGCAAATGCTTGCCAAGCTTATAGCCATTACTGGTCATGGCAACGGTTTCGATACCGTCGGTTTGCTTAATTAAGCGAATGATGTCGGTCACATCTTTACGGATAGAAGGCTCACCGCCTGTGATACGCACTTTTTTTGTGCCCACATTGGCAAAGGCTTCTACCAGTACCTTTATCTCGTCGATGCTTAGCTCGTTTTTAGGTCGCTTACCTTGATAGCCATCTGGCAGACAATAGTCACAGCGAAAGTTACAAAAGTCAGTGATAGACAGACGCAAGTAAGTTAAACGACGTGAAAAGCCATCAGTTAATAGCCCTTTATTGTCATTGCCGACAGAGTCTGGCTTTTTATTGTGAGCCGTAGTGCTGCTAATATGATGTTTGGTGTTAAGCGATGGCGTATCTAAGCCACTTTTGAAGGCAGTGATAGGCGAATGCCGCCCATCTGAATATAGAGATGAAGGGTGGTCCTGACCATCAAATAGTGCTGACTTTAAAGAAGGGGTGTACAGCCTAGCTTGCCCTAGGTTGGCATTAAGATGGTTCATATTAGGTACCGTAATCATTTGAATAAAGTGTGCTCTAAGCGTTGCCTCAGGTTGTGGATGAAAAAAGCAAAGATTAAAAAAAATAAACTAAGGATAATCTATCTTGATTACCCCCGTTTGATGCTGCAAATTTGTATGCCTTATTATAACAGGTTGATGCTGTTTAAATACTGACCCTAAAGATAAGGGCGACATCCCCCTTTATACTACTTTAGTAGTCGTTCATTCATATGATACGAAGGGTATAATTTTGTACTTAACTTTTAATTAGCAGCTTAGTACCCAGTTAGATTCATTAACCCCGCTAGCTAGGCAATAAATAGATTGTTTAAGACCAAGGGAAAGGTTGTACGGTGACAGTCTCGCCAGCACTTAAGCTGCCTGAATCTTTTGGCAATACAATCAAGCAATTGGCCAGACTTAACTGTTTGATACGGTGCGAATCTTGCTTACCCGCAGGACTAACGACCAAGTCACCATTGTCATCACGGCTTAAAATACCACGTTGATAATCGGCACGACCTGGTGACTTTCTAACGTCGGTCGTAAGCGTCGCTTCCACTTCTAATGACAGCGGTAAATGCTGTTCATTAACACCAGACAATCGCCATAAGGCCGGAATAATAAACTGCAGCGCCCCGACGACTGATGACAATGGATTACCGGGTAGACCAAAATAAAGCACCGGCGTCTGTAAATCTTTAGTCAGTTCACCGAACACAAATGGTTTGCCTGGTTTCATGGCCACTTTGTAATGATTAATCTGACCCAATTCTTCAATCACTGTGGTCAAAAAGTCGTAATCACCCACAGACACGCCCGCCGTTGATATCAGCACATCACACTCTTGCATCGCACTAAGCACTGCCTTTTGAGTCATCTCTAAATGGTCAGGAATGATGCCATAGTCGTGTATCACTACAGGTAAGTCTGCAAGCATACTTTTAAGCGTTGGCGTATTTGAGTTATAAATTTGCGCCAACGTCTCAAGTGGCTCACCGACTGTGACGAGTTCATCTCCCGTTGCTAAAAGGCCAACAACCAAGGGTTTATAAACGACTACCTCACTGATACCAAGATTGGCCAATAAGCTGATGTCCGCTGGGTTTAGGCGCTTGCCTGCGTGTAACACCACTTCACCGGTTTCAATCTCTTCGCCCTGCTTGCGAATATTCTTATCGACTTCGGCTGTCTTAGTAAGCGTAATCTGATACGGCTGTGATTTATCAATGCTGTCTTTGATAGTTGCAAAATTGGTATTTTCTTGCATAACAACCGTGTCACAATCACTCGGCACCACAGCACCGGTGAAGATACGCACGCCCTGCCCTGCTTCTAACTCACCACTAAAAGCAGCGCCCGCTTGTGATTCACCGATGATGTCAATTGTAGTGTCTTCATTTAACTCGCTGCCTTTAGCAATGGCATACCCATCCATAGCAGAGATATTTTGACGCGGTACATCAAAGGTCGATGTCACATCTTGCGCCAAAATATGATTTAGACTGGTCAACAGTGCCATCGTCTGTGTTTGTCGATTAGCAGCAGGCACATCACTCTCATGATAAGTTTGGATACGCTTGGTAATGGCAGCTTGTAACTCTTCTACGGTAATCACGGTAACAGACTCTCTTAATCAGATAGTATTATTTAGTATGAAGGGGTTTAATGTAAAAGGGTTTAGTATGAAAGAATTTTACGGCATTATTTTCCTTGTCTGACTGCGATTTATCTTATTTTTATCACCATTTTCAAAATGAGGACACGCCCTAGTCAAACAGCCGATTAGTGACTCAGCTTACTATATTATTTGATACGGCCAATACCTCTATTGTATAGCTTGTTATGACAACTCGTTAATCATCTCTAGCATCGCCGCTTTATCTTCCTGCACAAAATGCTGCAATAAGTCAGTCAACGCCGGATAGATATCCGTTTTGACCCGAATCTTTTGGCAACGCGCACTAAACTGCGTTAGCCAGTTCAATAAAGCATCTTCTAAAAAGGCTGCCTGCTCTTTTGCTATGCTCGCAATATTTTTTTCATCGTCAGCACTAGAGTGAATCCAAACCGACATCACATTCAAATACACACTGATATGATCTTTTGGCTCACGAAAGTCTGGATGCAAACTGAGCTGATGCGTATCCAAAAATTGACCCATTTGTTGGGCAGGCTTGCCGTATAGCATGTTATCGGCATCGATATAGTAAGAGGCATACGGCGGTGCGCTGTTTTTATCACTAAGCAGAAATATCTGAGCAAAATCTGCTGCCAACTCGATAAAGCGATCTGATTCAGGGATAACCTGAAGATTATGAATCGCTTTTTTAAGGCGCGTACTTTGCGCCTCTAACCCCAAATCGCTAAATATTTGATGTAAATCCGTATAGCTGTTTGGTAAATCTGCTACCGCAGTCTGACTGAGCTCATGGGCAAACACATCGGCGAACCAACGATAAAGCGCAGCACGGGCATTGTTTGCAGCGTGCCACTGTTCTGTCGTTATCTGTTCTGTGCTAGCTTGTTCTGTTGCTGTCTTCATAATTATTTCCGGTAAGATGAGCGCATTGAATTAAAGCCGTCATGATAATTTGACCTGCTTTATACTCTATTTTGAATATCTATTTTATTTCAAGAGCTGTATTTGATTGATATAGAAAGGGCTCTGCTAACCAGTCAGCAAAGCCCTTTTATTGATTATAGCAATCATATAACGACTAATGACTTATCGATTACACTCTATCATCACTAGCAGGACTGCCATCTGGATTGACGTATTTTGGACCACCGAACGAGGTCACTGCAGGCGCTTTTCCTTTGAACTTCTCAATCTCGACAATACAGGTATTGGCACTTGGGCCTTGCGCTAACATGGAGGTACCAATATCAATTGTCAAGGTATTGGGATCACCATAGGTATCGATAGCGCCAATCTCAGGTCCAGTTGGGCCATACCAAGCGCCCTCTTGAATACGAATCACACCCGGTGGGAAGTTATTTGAGATAACCGCACCGGCAATTAGCTGACCACGGTCGTTATAGACACGAACTAAATCACCATCTTTAATACCGCGGGCTTTAGCATCTTCTGGACCGATATAGCAAGGCTCACGACCTTGTACGGTATAAGTTGCCCGGCGCTCTTCTGACTCACAGGTTTGCGAATGCAGGCGGGTATCAGGGTGGACTGATTGTAACCATAATGGATATTTATCGGAGCCTGGACCACCATGAGAGCGTTCGGTTTTCTCCATCCAAATCGGATGGCCTTTACAGTCTTCATAGCCATAGCTTGCGATTTTACGGCTGCTGATTTCGATAAATCCTGAAGGCGTACCTAGCGCATTAACCTCTGGGTCTTCACGGAAGTCGGCATGACGTACCCAAGGGTCACCTTCTGGGAACAGAACATACCCTTTCTCCCAGAACTCTTTAAACTCTGGCATATAGAAGTCTTTTTTGAGGTTTTCTGCTCGGCAGTCTTCATACAGCTGTTCAATCCACTGCATTTCGTTCATCGCACGGCTGTATTCAAGCTCACGGCCCATACGTTTGGTAAATTCATACCAAATATCAAAGTCTGATTTTGAGTGATACAGCGGGTCAACCAGTTTATGCATCGCAATCACACCGCGGTTACTGTATGAGCCATAAGCATCAATATCATTACGCTCATAAGGGGTACACGCCGGCAAGACGATATCGGCAAAACGGCAGGTCGCGGTCCAGTTATAATCAACGGACACCACCGTTTCCATATTGCGGTAGCCTTTCTTCATACGGTTACGGTCTTGGTGACGGTGCCACTGGTTACTACCAGTAAAAATACCCATCTTCAGTGGTGGTAACGTGACTTCGTGACCGTTGAAGTTAATCTTCTTACCTGGCTCAAGCAGACAGTCAACCATACGCGCCACTGGAATAACTGAGCTGTAACCATTGTAGTCACTATTGTCATACTTAGGCTTACGGCCCGTATCTAAGTTCAGCGGGAACGCGCCTGGCATTGATGCGCCTGAGGTTGGTACGCCCACTGAGCTATAATGATGTGAGTAACTGATACCGCCACCCGGTAGGCCAATTTGACCCAGCATTGCCGCCAGTACTGCGCCCATCCAATAAGGCTGTTCACCGTGTTCTTGACGCTGAATGGCCCAACCAAAGCACAGCTGCGTACGGCTCTTCGCCATCTTACGAGCCAGCTCACGGATTCTATCGGCACTGATACCACAGATTTTAGACGCCCACTCAGGGGTCTTCTCAACCTTGTCTTCGGTTTTACCCATCAAGTATGGCGTAAACTCATCCAGACCCAGTGCGTACATATCGATGAACTCTTTGTCATAAAGCTCTTCGGTATATAAAGTGTGCGCTAACCCTAACATAAAGGCTACGTCTGTCATTGGGTTAACAAACTGATGCTCGCACTCTAGGTAGTTCTGAGTTTTACTCTTCACTGGGTCGATACAGATGACCTCAATCTTTTTGTTTCTTACTTTATCGCGTAAGATTTCAAAGTACTCGTATGATTCATGCGTCTCTGTGTTCCAGCCGACCTGTAAGTTTTTGATTGGGTCGTTGGCCCAGAAGATAATCAGCTCAGAGTTATCTAGAATAACCGGCCATGAGGTGCCTTGCGAATACACCTCAGTTGACCCCAACACATAAGGCAAAATCATCTGACCGGCACCAGTAGAATAGTCGCCAGCGGTACCGACACTGTTACCGTGCATACCGATGGCTCGCACCATGTGGTTGCCACAGCTGTGTACGTTACCCACTGAGCGCCAACCAACGTTTGCGGTATGTAGCGCCCAAGGACCATAAGTCTTCTGGACACGCTCAAGCTCTTCATACAGCAGGTCTAATGCCTCATCCCAGCTAACACGTACAAACCGGTTGTCACCGCGCTGTGAGGTATCACTCTTATGACGGTTTTTGTACCAATCGACACGGATCATTGGATAGCGAACACGTGATGGACTATAAATAATCCCTGGCACACCGTCTAAAATATCAGTCGGATATTGGTCAAATTCAAACGGCTTAATCTCAACCAGTTTGTCCGCCTCTACTCGAGCACGAAACGCACCCCAGTGAGCGCCTGACATTTTCCAGCCGCTCCAATCTTGATTGGCATCCACACCCTTAGCTTTGGTTATGACGCTGTCATCAGCAAGTAGCGGCGTAGGCAACATGGCTGTACCAGATAAGGCCGCCAATGATTTTAAAAAGCCCCTACGATTCATATTTTTCATAATATACCTCTTACCTTAGACAATGAGTGCGTTATGGACGTGCCGTTTGGATAGCGTTTTCAGGCGACCCTGGTGCATGGCTGCTACCCGTAAAGTCTGATGAATTCAGCTGTAGATATTTAAGTACTAAGTTTGCTGAATCGTCATCTAGGTTGGTAAACCCGACCATACCACTGAATAGACCTGGCCACTGGTTGGCATCATGTCCTGAAGGATCTGGCTGACGGTGACACACACTACAGTTGTCGGCATAGGTTTGACCAGCGATGTCCCAAGCAGGCTCTAGACTGTCCATTAATAAGCCGTCTTCTACCCAGAATTGACCACTAACTTTTTGCCACTCAAGGCCAGTCATTGGATCTTCTTTTGATTCTTTGACGGTAACAATATTCTCATCACGAGACAGCTCTTTTTCGATAATCGCATCAACAATGTTTAAGCCAAAGTGGGTGTACCAAACACGGCCAAAGCCTTTGTTTTTACGCCACATATCAAGCTCAATCTGAGTCATGCCATTTTCATGAGCGATTACTTTCGCTGGTGCAGCCACCTCAATAGTACCGGCTTGCTGAATTTTCTCAGAATCTAGGTATAAAGGCTGTGGCACCACGTTATAGTAGGTTTCGCCCACGTTGATTTTGGTGCTACCCGCTTCTGAAACCAAAGAATCAAAGGCTGGGTTGTGCATGCCTTCCATCTCTGGTAATTCATGCGCAATACCCTTGTGACAATCAACACAGCTGGCATTACGTTCAGCAGCGCTACGCATAATCATCTGTGATGTCACACGCATTTTGCTAAAGTCCATGCTGTCGTAATCGTGACAGTTACGGCATTCTTTTGAGTTGTTGGCTTTAAAACGAGCCCATTCACGCTGCGCTAATACGCCGCGGTGCGCTAAAAATTTCTCACGGGTACCGATATCACCCATCACCTGTGACAGCACTTCACGAGAGGCCTGCATCTTACGCGCTATCTTATCAGTGAAGTCATGTGGTACGTGACAATCTTGACACTCTGCACGTACCCCAGTGCGGTTTTGCCAATGCACGGTTTTCTTTAATTCTGGCAGCATGTTGTCTTCCATCGTATGGCAAGACAAACAAAACTCTTCTTTGTTGGTCGCTTCGAGTGCTGCGTTAAACCCTGCCCAGAACCAAACACCACCGGCAAACCCAATAAGAATAAGGATACCGAGGCCAATTTGTGTTGATGGTTTGAATAAAAGCCGACGCAGCCAACTAAATAGGCGTTTAATTGCGTTCATGATAATTCCTTGCCATTTGGTCGTATCAAGGTCGAGAGCTTAATCACCTGTCTCGAATGTTTTGACGCTGATTGTCTGTTTGTTTACTTGTTTGGTCGATTAGTTTTGATAATCACTAGAGATAAACTGCTCGCAGCTTAACTTTGAAATCTAGGTCTAGGTTGGTGGGCCCCAAAATAGCATTTGACCAAACCAGACAATAAAGCCGTAGGCACAAATAAACAGTAATGCGATAAATGGTAAAGCAATAAAAGACATCACAAGGGCGGTTAGCCACTGATTTTTAACGGGTTGCTCTTTTGCTTGCATACGTTACCCCTTCATATATTGTTGATAGCTGATATACGCTAACTTAATCTTTGAATTGTCGAGGGTACTCGAGAATGAAGAAACTTGATAAGTATATAGAATGTATGTGTTGCAGTACTGGCTTGCAAAATCTTCTAAATAACAAGTATCAAAATGTAAGCTTATCTAATAAGCATAACTAAAAAGTACTTCGATACTAGAGAGCGACTATTTATTCCATGTCGTGACAATTAAGATGCAATGGGATTGGCATAATCAGAGAAGAATGAATCTCAAGTACCCTATATTTCATAAGCTGATATGATTAACACCTAATACCTCATTATAGTTAAGGATATACATAAAAGCCAGTATTAAAAGTCGTTTTTTATGAAAAAGGGCTACATAAATGGTTTTAAATTCGTTAATTAACATTATTTCTACAGTGTAATTTAAATGTAATAATTAAAAGGAATTAGGAGCAACTTGTATATGATTTTATTAACTAAACAAAACCTGTTTCTCTGAAAGGATTTTCATAATTTCAATCAATAATTAATCTATTTATCAAGCGGATTACTCTATAAACGAACAAACCTCAATTTAAATCTGGTTAAAGATTCAAATTGAGGTTTGTTCTGATTTTGATTGAAGATAAGATTTTTAAAAAAGCTTCGATTGGGATTAATCTAGAAAACCGCACCACTGACCTCAAATGCTGCTGCGACGCCGAGCGCTTGCGGAATGGTTAATGTACCTACCGATAGGTGCACACAAAGAGTTGGCCCATCATTGATTGCCATCAATATTGAATGCCATAAAGCTGCTGAACAAGGTCGTGGTAACAAAAATAACCGGATAATGAAGTGAAGCTAATTTTTATTAAACTACTTAGCTATTGTCTCGCCTGTCTCTATCTCCAAATACTTACCAAATCTCTATAAAATCCGTTCTGAAAATATTTAAATTGAAATAATAAAGCTTTAGTCTGAGACGGATACAGCTGATAAAAATCCTAACGGATACAGACAAACGTTGTTATTTATAAGGGTAATTCTTGATGGGTATTATTAACGATAAATATAAAAATAAGATAGAGCACAGCGTCTTGCTAAACGGTCATCCTAGTCAAAACCATGACATTGTTGATGGGCGTATGATTATCAGACCTGAAAGTTATTCTAGACCGAAGATCAGCGATGCCGAACAAGAGACTATACTCAATGAGCTGGCCGATGATTTGAAACACTATGGACTACATGTCACTCATCTTAATGACAAATTTTTGCAAGTGAGTTCAGGCGACTTTGTAATAGAAGTACCGAAGAGCCTTGTGATTCCCTACGATGATGATATTTTTGCCAATATCCTAAGACAGCAGCAGCTTTATTATAGCAATCGACTCGGGTAAAGAGTTAGGCTTGAGTAAAAACTAGTGGAAACTGCAATCCCTTTATCGGATTTGATTTTTCAGACAAAAAAAGGCCTTAAAACTCGATGTGAGTTTTGAGGCCTTTTTAGAAATTGGAGCGGGATAAGAGATTCGAACTCTCGACCCCAACCTTGGCAAGGTTATGCTCTACCACTGAGCTAATCCCGCATATTGTATGGTAATACTACCATTATCTGGATATATTGTCCAACTTGTGGGCTGTTGGTCTTTAAGACTTAAAATAAACGTGTCTTAAAATATTGGAGCGGGATAAGAGATTCGAACTCTCGACCCCAACCTTGGCAAGGTTATGCTCTACCACTGAGCTAATCCCGCTTATCCAAATAATCGCATCTTCTCGATAGGTGGGCTATTATAGACCAAAAAAAATTACTGTCAACACCTTTTTTCACTATTTTATTGACTTTTTTAACTTTGAAACTTTAAACCATGATAACTTGCTTATAAATCAAATATTTAGAAGAGCAATAGACTTTAAAACAGTTAATTTCCCCCCTTCGTGTATATTATTAAAATGCCGGCTCATAATGCAATTTACAATAAAAAGCTGTTTTGTTACTGTTGATTCGATAAACTTTGATTATGCTAAGCCGATACATTAGATGAACTAACAACGATTGAAGTTAAGGTTAGTCGTTCTATCTGCTTAGGTGAATGGTGATATATAGTTAAGACACAATCTATTTAATGCTGCATTATTTAGCAATATAACTGTGTTAAATTGAGAGCGACTATCTGTCCATCGTCTGAAAGGTAGTAGAACAGTCATTAAAAACTGTCTGGCATAGGACGCAAACCCATTAGCGAGGATTATTTATAATGAAGAAATTTTTGATACGTAGTACGTTAGCCGCTTCGGTTACTGCGATGGCTTTGACCGGTTGTAGCACCACGACCAATACTGGGGTGCTCGGCGGCGACAGACAGCAGCTATTATTAGTATCAAGCGAGCAAGTCTTACAAATGTCAGCACAAGGCTATCAAAAAAGCTTACAAGAAGCGCGCGCTAAAGGTGTTTTGGATACCGACCCTGCCCTATTAAATCGCTTAAACCGTATTGCGGGCCGTTTAATCAGCCAAGTAGAGCTTTATCGCAGTGATGCTAAAGGCTGGAAATGGGAAGTACACACCATCAAATCAAATCAGTTAAACGCGTTTGTATTGCCTGGTGGTAAAGTGATGTTCTACACTGGTATTGTTAACCGTTTAAACTTAACCGATGACGAGATTGCGGCGATTATGGGTCACGAAATGGCACACGCTATCCGTGAGCACGCGCGTGAGCGTATCTCTAGTCAATATGCAACTCAAGCAGGCTTAGGTATTGCTGCTAGCATATTCGGTCTATCACAAGGTCAAACTGAACTGGCTTCTATGGCAAGCGACTTGGGTATTGCCCGTCCGCACAGCCGTACACAAGAGTCAGAAGCCGACAAAATTGGTTTGGTATTGATGACTAAAGCTGGCTACGATCCTAATGCTGCCGTTAGCTTATGGCAAAAAATGCAACAAGCCAGCCAAGGCGAGCCGCCACAATTCTTAAGCACTCACCCATCAAGCGCAGCACGTATGTCCACACTGCGCAGCTTGATTCCAGAAGTCACTCAAAAATATAGACCATAAGCCATTGTCTAAATTATCTACTAAACATCAAGTTTGCTTGATAATTGAGTGATCGATAAAGAGTACGCTTAATACTCGGTTAAACAGTCAGTGGCTTTGCTCTGACTGTTTTTTGTTGCTACCCTTACTGCCATAGCTTTACAATAAAAACAGACGACTGATTTAGGATGATTATCTATAATTATTGCCCTTTAGACCATCTTTGTTAAGACGTGTCGTATGATCCGTATCTTGCCCAAGCGTTTGTTTACGACTTATCCTCAATTAGGAGCTTTATTTTGCAAACACAACAAGCGATTATTGATAATCTGCAACCTTTAAATCCGCTGCATATTGATTTAGTGAATGAATCAATGAATCATGCCGGATACTTTGATGGTAAAGAAAGCCACTTTAAACTAACCATTGTCAGTAGCGACTTTGATGGCAAGCGTGCGGTTGCCAGACACCAACAAATTTATGGCTTGGTTAATGACTTAATGACTGCGCAAGGCGGCAGCGTCCATGCACTGGCTATCCATGCCTATAGTCCTACAGAATGGGATGAGCTAAACAACAAAGCACAAACTGTCCCTGCTAGCCCCTTATGTGCCGGACAAAATAAAGGTTAATTAACGATTATAAAAAGAAGCACCGCTGTTTAGTTAAGTGCATTGTTTATTTGAGTGCACAACTTCTTTAAAATGACAATCAAACCGACACTTATTTGTATAAGCTTGTACAAAATAAGACCTATTTATATTCAGTTAACATTAAGTTGGCATGAGCAATTTGTCTGCCACGACTTGAGGATACTATGAAACATCTACACATGCTTATGGCAGCTCTGACGATTATTTTATTTTTGTGGCAGAGTTATTTAGTATTGACCAAAAGCGAACGCTTGGACAAAAGAGGTAAAATTGCGACGCATGTGGTTTATGCCCTGCTTATTATTTCAGGGGTTGTATCGCTGATGCCACTCCTGTCTCTTAATGTGCCGCTGCAATGGGTTGCCGCCAAATTTATATTACTCATTGCGGCAATAAGTGCTAGTATTAAAGCATTCCGAGCCACTGCAACACCGTCTCAAAGTAAAGCCGGCATTTTTATTGCGCTGCTTGCTTATATCGGTATTGTCACCCTTGCCGTGATTAAGCCTGGTAACTTTATTTAGAGATTAACGAGGACATTAACATCAGTGCCTCTCTTAAATAGCTTTTATCAGTAATTCGTATTAACAGTTTGTACTAGTCACTCGTTTTCGCTCATGACAAAATTGGATTTATTTATGACACATATTTTATCAAAAGCTCTATCAAGCACAGGATTGCTGATGACCGGCTGCCTAATGATGGTGGGCTGCGCCAGTACGGGCAACGTCTCCCCACAGTATATCCCGCCAAGCACTTATCAGTCTTATGACTGCAATAACTTGAGCCAAGAGTACAATCGCATTAACACCTATATTAATAACCAAAAAAATACCTATTCAGGTATCACAACCACTGGTGTGGGTGTTGGCGTCTCTGCTGGTCGCTGGGGTATTTCACCAAATATCAACTTCGGTCTAGGTAAAAGCAGCAATGCCAAAGCCAACGAAGCTAAATTATCTCGACTCTATGGCGAGCGTGATGCCGTGGTTCAGTCTGCCCGCATGAAAAACTGTGGTTTTGCAGCCAACCTAAAAGTCTACGGCGAACAGTAATAAGGCAACCAAATCATGAGCCAGCTTTCAGCAAACACTGCCACAAATAATACCGCTTCTAACAAACCGCCGCATTATCAGCGTAATGACCATCAACGTGTGGTGATTACGGGTATGGGTGCCATCACCCCGCTTGGGCTAGATGTCTCAACGACATGGCAACGTCTATTAAATGGTGAGAGTGGTATTAAGTCTATTAGTCATTTTGACGCCTCAAGTTACCGCTCACAGTTTGCCGGTACCATTGATAATTTTGATGCCAGTTTGTATATGGCGGCAAAAGAAGCGCGCCGTTATGACAGCTTTGTTCATTATGGCGTGGCTGCTGCAAGTATGGCTCTAAAGCAGGCTGGCTTTATCTCTGAGGTCAGTGCCGATCCTGCACCAGTACAAAATGTTAACCCCAATCGCTTTGGCGCCATTATTGGCTCGGGTATTGGCGGTCTACAAACCATTGAAGACAATCGAAATGCATTAACCGAAAAGGGCGTGCGCCGTGTTTCTCCCTTTACCTTACCCGGTGCGATTATCAATATGGCTGCGGGTATGGTGGCGATTAAGCATGGATTACGTGGTCCTAATCTGGCGACGGCAACAGCGTGTACATCATCTGCTCATGCTATAGGTCTAGCCGCACGTTTGATTGCTTATGGCGACTGTGATGTGATGCTTGCCGGCGGTAGCGAGAAAGGCTCAAGCGAGCTTGGTATGGCAGGATTTGCAGCAATGGGCGCACTATCTACTCGAAATGATGACCCTACTCGAGCCAGTCGCCCGTTTGATAAAGACCGCGACGGATTTGTGCTCGGCGATGGCTCGGGTGTATTGGTGCTTGAAAGCTTGGCGCATGCTAAAGCACGTGGCGCGACTATCTTGGCTGAGCTTGCGGGCTTCGGTATGAGTGATGATGCGCATCATATCACTGCGCCACCAACCGATGGCGATGGCGCAGCACGTGCCATGACAGCGGCATTAAAAGATGCCGGAATTGACGCGTGTGAGGTTGGTTATATCAACGCCCATGGCACCAGTACCCCTGCCGGTGATGTTGCTGAATCACAAGCGATTGAAGGCGTATTTGAGCAGTGTAAAGACAGCATTCTGGTCAGCTCTACTAAGTCTATGACTGGACATTTATTAGGCGCTGCCGGTGCTATTGAGGCAATCTTCAGTATCTTAGCACTGCAAGACCAAGTAGTACCGCCCACGATAAATTTAGATAAGGTGGATGAAGACTGCCATTTAGATTATGTGGCCAATGCCGCACGCTCGGTATCGGATTTAAAATACACCATGTCCAATAGTTTTGGCTTTGGTGGTACCAATGGTGCATTGGTCTTTGGCCGTTGGTCTGAGTAGGCTGCTGTTCTGTCCTAAGCCTAATTAGAAATATTCGGTTTTTAATATTGGGCAGTTATCATAACTTGATCATTATTAGCCTAGCCTATTTATAAATGGGTTGGGCCAGGATGCAGTTAATTACTGCTGTACTAATAAGTAATAGTTAGCCTCCTACCTTTATAGCGCATACATACAATCACGGAGACAGTTCTATATGACACAAGTCGCGTTCTCACACCAATTCTCTCATCGCTGGGCCAACGCGCCGCTACAAGTAAAAGGGGCTTTGATTCAAGAGCTTGATGACATTGTACAGCTGCTTGATGATAAAACAGACCTAGAAAAGTTTGAGTTCTCTATTCCTGATTTGCATGCGTATATTGATGGTATTTATGCCGAAATTACCGCCGAACAGGAAGCCACTAGACAAGAAGAGCACCGCCTAGAAGCTGAACGTCTGGCTGCAGAGCGAGAAGCGATACAATCAGCAGAGGCTGAGGAGGCGATGCAACATCAGGCCGAAACGCAAACAATCTCTGAGAAAGAGGATACCAACGCTGATTCAGTTGAACCGGTACAAGCTGAGCCTTCAGATGACGTGATTGAAGACAGTGTTGAGGATGATAGTAAAGAAAGTATGGATACAGCAGAAGATGCTTCGATAGATGCTGTAGCTCACAACACTACTGACCATACAGCTAAGACAGATAGTACGGTTGATTTAGAAGACTCAGTAGAGTCAGAATCTGAGTCGAACTCACAGACAGATTCCCCTGTAGAATTAACACCCTCTATATCGAATCAACCAGAATCGTTTCAATTCAAAAACATTCAAGGTCCATTAGATGAGGATTTTGTTAAAGAGTTAGAGTCGCATATTGAGGACTATCTTAGTGAACAGTTAGCCAATATGTCAGAGGATTTAAAAGCTTGGGTGCGTGATCAAGTGCAAGCGCATTTAAACAATAAGCAGTCTTAAGCTTCAAGTTTATGGTTAAGACATGAACAAAAAAGGTCGGATAGATTTCTATCCGACCTTTTTTAGGACGAGACATCGATTACTTATCAAGCACAGCCATCACTATTCATGCAGTACCTTATAGATGGTATTGGCCATTACTTTACCAATACCATTGACGCCCTCAAGCTCTTGCTGTGATGCACCCAATAGCTGCTGCAACCCACCAAAGTGATTGAGTAAATCACGGCGACGCTTCTCGCCCAGTCCCGGAATCGCTTCTAAGACCGAAGAGGAACGACGCTTATCACGCTTTTTACGGTGTGCAGTAATGGCGAAACGGTGCGCCTCGTCACGAATATTCATAATCAAGTGCAGCGCTTTAGAATCCATCGGTAAGTCTAGTGGCTCGTGGTCAAGGAAATGCAACACCTCTAGTCCTGCTTTACGCCCCTCACCTTTGGCCACCCCAATAAGCAGCGTCTCGTTTAAGATACCCAGCTCAGTCAACACCTCTATTGCCATATTTAGCTGACCTTTACCGCCATCCACAATGAGGATATCTGGTGGAGGATGCTTTTTATAACGTCGCGTTAGTGCCTGCGCCATCGCTGCATAATCATCGCCATCTTTTACGCCGTGAATCGCATATTGACGATAATCACGTTTGCGAGCACCGCCTTGGTCAAACACCACGCAGCTGGCAATCGTCGCCTCGCCCATAGTATGCGAAATATCAAAACACTCGATACGATCAATATTGGCGGTGGTAACCGGTTCTAACGTCTCTTTCAGCGCATTAAATCGGGAATGTAACTCGAGATAATCACCAAGCTTAGTTTTCAGTGCATTATTGGCATTAAGCTTGGCCAAATCGAGCCATTCTGCACGGTGTTCACGTACGTTGGTCTTAATGACAGTTTTAGTTTCAAAATGAGTGCTCAGTGCCTCTTGTAGGGCTGCTTGGTCAGGCAACTCATGGCTAATAATAATCTCACCGGGCAAATCATCGGTCACTTGGAAATAAAACGAGGTGATAAACGCCGATAGATTGTCATTGAGTGGTGCGGTGCTGTCGACATCTGGGAAGTAGTTTTTACCACCCAACACACGCCCGCCACGCACGGTCAATACGTTGACACAGGTCATGCCGGCCTGACTGGCAATCGAGATGACATCAGCCTCACCTTGCACAGTATAGACTGCTTGGCGAGACTGAACCTCACGCAGCATGGATAACTGATCACGATAAAAGGCAGCTTTTTCAAAGTTTAAATCCTCTGCTGCTCCTTCCATCTTAGTAATCAAGGCATCATGAATCTCTCCTGAATCACCCTTTAGAAAGCGGATGGTATTTTGCACATCGGTCGCATAATCCTCTGGTGACACCAGTCCAACACAAGGTGCACGGCAGCGCTTAATCTGATATTCAAGGCACGGACGTTTACGCTGACGAAAAAAGGTATTGGTACATTGGCGCATTTGAAACATCTTTTGCATCAACACCAAATTCTCTTTTGCCGCATGAGCAGAAGGGAAAGGTCCAAAAAACTTACCCTTTTGATGTTTGCCTTTACCGCGTCCATACGCGAGTCTTGGATACGGCTGATCGGCTGAGATAAACACATACAAATACGATTTATCGTCACGCAGCAGCACATTATAAGGCGGACGATACTCCTTAATGAGGTTCTGCTCAAGTAGCAATGCCTCAGTTTCACTGCGCGTAATAATGGTTTCGATATTATGAATACGCGAGACTAATGCCCGAGTTTTGGGATGATCGATGGTTTTAGCAAAGTAGCTAGTCACCCGATTTTTTAGGGATTTGGCTTTACCCACATATAGGATATCGCCGTTTTTACCCAGCATTTTATACACGCCAGGCAAATTGGGCATGCGCTTGATTAAATGCTTCAGACGGGCTTGTTTATCATCAACATTCGGTGATGTAGACTCTTTAACCATAGGTTACCCATTTAAAATAATAGTAAATATAAAAGCTTATACAGTCGAAGCCAGCTAAAAAAGGTACAAGGCAACCGAGTGCAAGTACTACTGTAGTAGGCTGAGCGAGGTTAACACCGTAACTCTTTAGTCTGGCTATGACTATAATAGCCTTAATGGGGCGAAACATGCCTTATTGCAAGCAGCAAAAAGCCCACGCACTGGCGCAGGCTTTTTAGAATAAGAGTAAGACGGCTGACTGTCCAATTAGACAAGCTATAGCGATTAAGCTAGGCCAGTAGCTAAAAGTAGCTAAAGATTGAGCTTTAGCCCCTCATAATTGTCGTAACGCTTATGGAACCAATCGGACTCTCTAATTGCTGCAACACTTCAGTTTTTGGTAATGCTAACTGAAGTGAAACAGTACTCGCTGTGGCTCCCCTATTCTTTAAGTTAAAGAACAGCAACAGCCCACCCATAATAGCAGCGATGCCTAAAATAATCAGCGCCCAACCCAGTTTTCTTCGCATACTCTATCCTGCCGTTATTAAACGATGTGTTATCAACACCTGCTCACTATTTAAAGACTGTCGCAGATAATTTGTCTAGTGAATCCCAAAAACTGGTCTAGTAAATTCCTAAAACTGGTCTAGTAAATTCTTAAATCTGTAATTCACCCACATCGGCAACGGTCAAGAACAATTCACGCACTTGCTTAAGCAAGGTCAAACGATTGGCTTTAAGCGCTTCATCGTCACTGTTCACCATTACATTATCGAAGAAACCCGTTAGCGGCGCTTCTAATGTGGCCAGTGACTGTAGGATTTGCGTATAATTCGCTTCGGCTTGCAAAGGCGTTACTTCGGTCTTGGCCTTACTGAATGCTTGATACAAGGTCTTTTCGGCTTCTTCCGTTAGCAGTGATTCATTAACTGTATCGCTGACTTCGCCTTCAGACTTGGCTAGGATGTTGGCCACACGCTTGTTGATTTCAGCCAGTGTCGCTGCTTGTGGTAAGCTGCGGAACTCATTAACGGCACGGATGCGCTGATCAAAATCAAGCGGCATATGCGGGTTAATTGCCGCTACTGCTTGGATAGTATCAACGCTTACGCCCTGCTCTGTATACATTGCACGGTAACGCGAGTTAATAAAGTCGACCACTTGCGTTAAGGTCTCGCCCGCTTTTGGCAATTTGCCTTGGTAATTTAAGATGGCTTGTTCAACGAGACGAACCAAATTAATAGGCAACTGCTTCTCAATTAAAATACGCAGCACACCAATGGCTGAGCGACGTAAGCTAAACGGATCTTTTGAACCGGTAGGCGCTTGGTCAATACCAAAGATGCCTACTAGCGTGTCTAAACGATCTGCCAATGCTAAGCAAATACCAACCGCTGTTTGTGGTAATTTATCACCACTAAACTTCGGTAAATACTGCTCTTCAATAGCGGCAGCAATCGCTTCAGGCTCACCATTGAGACGTGCATAGTATGTACCGGCAATACCTTGCAGTTCTGGGAACTCACCAACCAAGGTACTGGTCAAATCTGCTTTCGATAGCATTGCCGCACGCGTGGTTTGCTCGACATCGATGTCTGAGTAGCCTTCAATATTTTGCTCTTTAATCGTTGCTGCAATAAAGGCTGCCAATTTAGCGATACGCTCAGACTTCTCCCAAATGGTGCCTAATTTGTCTTGGAAAACACGATTTTTTAGGCTCTCTGCCATTTCAATAAGTGGCTGCTTTTGATCTTGCAAGAAGAAAAACTCGGCATCTGCCAAACGCGGACGTACTACTTTTTCATTACCACTAATCACTTGGCTTGGGTCTTTCGATTCAATATTACTGATAAAGATAAAATACGGTCTTAACTTACCCTCACTGTCCGTCAGACAAAAATACTTTTGATCCGCTTGCATAGTGCTAATAAGCGCCTCTTGCGGCACTTGTAAAAAGCGCTCTTCAAAGCTGGCACGTAGCGCAACAGGCAAGTCGACTAATGCCGTCACTTCATCGAGCAAATCTTGCGGGACAATAGCCGTGGAATCGACTTCATCCGCTAGGGTTTGTACTTGATCTACGATTAGCTGCTGACGGCGATCAAAATCTGCGATGACTTTTACTTTCTCAAGTACACGCTCATACTCTTTGGCATGGGGAATGAGTGCATCGCCAGCATGAAATCTATGACCTAAGGTTATATTACCGGTCTCAATGCCTTTATTCGTCTTCACACCGGTTGTTAACCCTTGAATCGTTGCTGGGATAACCTTGTCATCCTTCATAAAGACCAACCATTTGACAGGGCGCACAAACTCTTCACGACTGGCACCCGAGCGCATACGCTTAGCAATTGGCAAGTTATCTAATGCCGTTTGGAAAATGGCAGGTAACAGCTCAGTTGTTGCTTGACCTTGAATCTTTAATTCATAGCCAATGTAATCGCCTTTGTCTGTTTCGATAGTCGTCAATTCACTGACATCAATACCTAAGCCTTTAGCAAAGCCTTCGGCCGCACGTGTTGGATTACCATCGGCATCATAAGCCGCTTTTACCGCTGGCCCACGCTTTTGTTCGGTACGGTCTGGCTGCTTATCGCTGATGCCTTCGATTTGAATCGCTAGGCGACGCGGTGCTGCAAACGCTTTTAGACTATCATAGCTGATATCGGCTTCTTTTAGCTGGCTTTCAACACTGGCCTGCAGTGAATCACGTAGTGGCTTTAAGCTCTTTGGTGGTAGCTCTTCACTACCTAATTCAAATAAAATTGTACTCATGAGGGTCTCTGCTTATTTAAGAGGGGTCTGTTTTTAATCGCAGCTGCTCTTAATGCAAGACGCTGCGACATCGACGTTATTTATTCTTGTTTTTGTCTTTTTTCTTGCCTTTGCTGTCATCGGTATCGGCATCATCTTTATCTTGTGGCAGATACTTCTTCAATGCAACCTCACGGTGCTCCTCAGCAGCAAGTGGGAAGCCAAGTTTCGCACGTGCTTGTACGTAACCTTGGGCAACTTTACGAGCTAATGTACGCACTCTTAAGATAAAGCGCTGACGTTCAGTCACCGAAATCGCACCGCGCGCATCTAATAAGTTAAAGGTATGCGACGCTTTTAGCACCATCTCATAGGCAGGTAGCGGTAAGCCGGCTTCAACCAATTTATCTGCCTGCTGCTCGTAAAAATCAAACAGCTCAAACATCTTAGGCACATCAGCGTGCTCAAAGTTATAGGTCGACTGCTCCACTTCATTTTGATGGAACACATCGCCGTAAGTGACTTTACCAAATTGACCATCTGTCCAAACCAGATCATAAACGCTGTCTACGCCTTGGATATACATCGCCAAACGCTCAAGACCATAGGTGATTTCACCGGTCACTGGAAAACACTCTAGACCACCAACCTGCTGGAAGTAGGTAAACTGAGTCACCTCCATACCGTTTAACCAAACTTCCCAACCCAGACCCCAAGCGCCTAGTGTTGGCGACTCCCAGTTGTCTTCGACAAAGCGTACATCGTGAATCAAGGTATCGATACCAATCGCCTCTAGAGAACCCAAATACAGCTCTTGGATATTCGGCGGATTTGGCTTCATCACAACTTGGAATTGATAATAATGCTGCAAACGGTTTGGGTTATCACCATAACGGCCATCGGTTGGACGGCGTGATGGCTGCACGTAAGCGGCATTCCAAATCTCAGGCCCTAATGAGCGCAAGAAAGTCGCTGTGTGAAAGGTACCTGCCCCTACCTCCATATCGTAAGGCTGTAATACTACACACCCTTTTTCTGCCCAATAGGTTTGCAAAGTTAAAATGAGTTCTTGAAAAGTCATAATGTCGCCATGTATTGGTTAATTGTTTGGTTAGGACGGCAACCGCTTAGAATAGGCGTTTATTGTCCGTTTTTTGAGGTGATAAATTTTATACCCTCACCTTACTAAAAAATCGTTATTTTATCTATATTGAGAGCCCATTTGGGACAAATTTAGACAAAAAAATACCTAGATGGTTATCCATCTAGGCAGGAGGAAAGCGATATGGGTCTGTCATTATTGTTATCTGCTACTTTTGCATACTGACCATCAGCTTATAATCAGTCAGCCTTTTGATTTTTCAAATATGCTGTTATTTTCGCAAATGCAGTTATCTGTACGATTCTGCGGTCGCATTTGGCATAATTAACCAAAGAATTAGATAAATCAGAATGCCGGGCACGGCCGCGCTGGCTGAAGAAATCACCACAAACAAGATACGGGTCAAATTAGGCGACCAACCAAAATATTCGGCAACGCCGCCCATCACACCAGCAATCATACGATGATTACGTGAACGATGTAATTTACTCAGTCTTTCCATAGTGGTTCTCCCTTGCAAAAAATGAGGGGTCAAGACATGATACTCAAATACGCTTTAAATCAAACAACATTTAAGGCTATCATGGCCGATAAGCCCAATTATCGAGTATGTATGAAGGAGGGGTTAAGTGTTATTATTCGTTACATGCTGAATTTATCAAATAATAAGTACTATATAAGAGCTATAAAGCATCTAACCACTCAATACCTTAACAGCTTACCTATTAATAGTTATTATATCGATTATTTTTAAAAATGCTGTTTGCACTTTACAAGGACTTTGTAACATTGTAACGGTCAAGTCTTACTTAATATTAGCCAGTCTCGATATTTTTTACACAATATAACTTTTTGTTTTATGTAGGCTTATTGCCGCTTATCTAACTATAACGCATATAGGGCCTGTACGACTATATAAGGCTTTGCTAGCGTAACTATTTTTTGAGTATTAACAAGTGAGATTGTCGATGCAAAAATCAGGATTAATGATTGGTCATTTTGAGCCGTTACATCTGGGCCATATTCGCAGTATCTTGCAGGCATCAGGTATGGTTGAGGTATTACATATTGTCATTACCCGTCACCCGAACCCTAATCCCGCTTTCCCAGTTACTCTTCAAGATAAAGCACGCTGGTTACAAATGGCGTGTAGCGATTTGCCCTTTATTAAAATCCATATTCTAGATGACTTCTCGTTCCCGGTGCATGACAATATTGAAGACATTACTATCAATATTGATGCGTATAACGCCAAAATTGACTATATCAAAGATAAATTCCAGATTGATGAAGATAATGTGTTGCTGGTCACCGAAGGTCATCCGTTGTCAAAAGAGGCAGTGACCTCGACGCTAAATACTAAGGTCGTTACCACCCCGCTACACCCAGAATTTGACAGTGTTGTCATTCATTATAGCCCTATCGCTAATTGGGATATTATTCATCCTGAAGCGCGCGGTGACTATACGCGTACGGTTGCCATCGTTGGTGGTGAGAGCTCTGGTAAAACAACGTTGGTTCACAAAATTGCCAACTATTATGGAGCTGATATTGCTTTGGAGATGGGACGTTTATATGTGGGAACCGACTTAGGCGGTACTGAAGTTGGTCTGCAATATAGTGATTATGCGCCCATTGCTTTAGACCATGCCCATGCAGTACGCGAAGCTGTTTATCAAGCCAAATCTCCAGTAACGATTATAGATACTGACTTTGTCACCACTCAAGCGTTTTGTGAAGAATATGAAGGTCGAACCCATCCGTTTGTGACTGCTTGTATCGATGAGTTTCGCTTTGATCATACCTTATTTTTGAAAAATAACACGCCGTGGGTAGATGACGGTATGCGCTCCTTAGGCACAGACAATGCCCGCGACCGTTTTGAGGCCCGACTAACGGATATTTTTAATCGTCATAATATCAAAACATACCCTATTACTAGCCCAGATTACTTCGAACGTTATCAAGATGCGATTGCTTATATTGATAGACACATCTTTAATCAATAAAATAGTCTCCTTTTAGAAAGCGCGACCTGTATTTAATTCACTTAATCTAACAGATTCAATCAAACTCCTTAAGGACACACATGAGAATCAAGTTACTAGATAATATTACCGGCAAATGGGCAAAGCAGTGGTTTGTCATTTGGTTTGTATTCGGCGTTACCGCACTGGGCACAGGATTTTGGAAAACCACCGATCACTTACCGCTAGATTGGTTTTACTTATGTGTGTCCTTGGTTGGCCTAGTATGTGTGGTTTCGCTCTCTTTCCGAAAAGCCATTATGGGCAATGGACTGGGTATGGTTGCTACCGCTGGCGAAAGTGTGGTTCAAGCCACATCCGGTGCAGTCGGCCTAATGATGGCACCGATGTTCAACTTTTTCACCCATGCTTATGGTCTGTTTTATTGGTCAAAGAACACCGATACTGAAGGCAATATGGTGCCCAAGTCTGCTACCAAAGCGGTGTGGATTATCACTTTTATTTTTATTGCCATCGGCCTGATGCTATTCCCTACGGTCAATAATATCTTAGCGGCGCAAGGCTACACGACGTTATTTGATGAGGATAATCGTAAATTGTTTGGTGTGATTAACTTCTATTGGTTAAACGTTTTTGCGTTTGTGCTGGGTATTACCGCACAGGTCACCATGATTTTGCGTTATTCATTTAACTGGTGGATTTGGATTTTAAGCAACTTTGTGTGGCTAACCATTAACCTAATGACTGGCAACTATATCTTTGCGATTCAGACCATGGTTTACCAAATCAATGCTTGTATCGGCTTGTATGAATGGCACCGTCATGAACGCGATACCATAGTCAATTAAGTGTATTCTTAGACAATAAACACAGACTTAGATAAGAAAATACCGCGATAGCTGCTATCGCGGTATTTTCTTATTAAGCTTAAGTCTCGAACTTAAAAAACCTAGGATTGCAACTTTTTCAACGCTTCAATACGGTCATCCAAAGTAGGGTGTGAGCGAAAGACGTTTGCAATACTAAACCCTTCTGGCTTACCCGTTGAAATCGCAAATATTCTCTGGCATCTGATCCGGACGAGCTTCTGCAGGACGTAGCGCATTTAAGGCTCCAATCATCTTATTACGGCCAGCTAACTTAGCACCCATCGCATCGGCACGGAATTCACGCTGACGTGAGAACCACATCACAATCGCTGACGCCAAGAAGCCAAGCAAGATATCCATCACAATACTGGTCACAAAATAACCGATACCCGGACCATCCTCATTTTTGAACACCACACGGTCCACAAAGCTACCAATTAAACGCGCGAAGAACATCACAAAGGCGTTAACCACCCCTTGAATCAGCGCCAATGTCACCATATCGCCGTTAGCAACGTGACCGATTTCATGTGCCAGTACCGCTTCGACTTCATCCGGCGTCATAGTATGTAATAAGCCTGAAGACACCGCAACCAAGGCTTTGTTTTTGTTCCAACCAGTGGCGAACGCATTTGGCTGCGCATTATCGAAAATACCCACTTCTGGCATATCAATATTGACCGCTTTAGCCTGCTTGACAACGGTATCCACCAACCACTGCTCAGTGCGATTGCTTGGCTGCTCAATGACCACAGTGCCGGTTGAACGTTTTGCCATCCATTTAGATAAAAACAGAGAAATAATAGAGCCGACCATGCCATAAACGGCACACATAACGGCAAGACTTGCCATGTTTATCCCGCCTGCACCATGCACAGAACCGAGTCCAAAAACACGAGATAAAATCCCAAATACGATACCAAACACAACCAGTACTGCTAAGTTGGTCAATAAAAACAGGCCAATACGCATCATAGGTTAAACTTCCTTTTCAAATACTTAGGTGGCACACCGCTATTATCAATCAATAGTAGCAAAAACCACACACATGGCAGACTAAGATGGGGACATTATGCCAAATTATCAACATGAATCGCCAACTATCGCTACCTCTTAGAGAGCCAGATGGTTTCTCCGGCTATGCGGTAAGTCAGTAACATCACAAACTGTGCTACAGTCCTCATATTTACAACCCTCCTTTATACTGCAATAATAGGCGCTATCAATTGTATTAATCGAACCTGTAATGGTCATTGTCATCATGAACAATGACCGTTATATTAAACAAGTTCATTCATTACTAATAAGGATATTGGAATGTCATCTTCTAAACGCTCTTCAAAACGTACGCTCGATCAATGGCTTGCAGAATATGCAGTTAGCCATCAAAACCCGATTAACAAAAAAATACACTGGCTATGTGTGCCAACTATTTTTGTCAGTATCTTAGGCATGGGTATGTCTGTGGCGGCTTGGTTCACCATCGTTTTAGCCATGTTGGTTGCCGTATTTTATCTACGTCTATCTACCCCACTATTTATCTCAATGGGTATTTTTATGCTGATTAGCATGGCTGCTATTAGTGTGTTACCACTTGGCTTTAAAGCGTGGGCAGCGGTATTCGTGGTGGCATGGATTGGTCAGTTCGTCGGTCATAAGCTAGAAGGTAAAAAACCCTCTTTCCTTGAAGATTTGCAGTTCTTACTTATTGGTCCAGCTTGGGTTGCCAATACGCTTATGGGTCGCAAAATTAAGCCGAGTCATTAATTAGCACTACTCTCAACGGCTTTTTATAACCAAATTATAACCAAACTTTCTGGTTTTACGGGTTTATGTTACCCAAAATTGCTTAAATCTTTGTTAAACTAGTTGTCGCTATATATAAGTAGCGCTTATAGGTGGCTATTGCCGATTAATTAATATGCAATAACCCGTGCGCATTATATGTGATTATTTTTTTATCATTTGATGTCTTTCAAACTTGACCATTTAAGGTCAGTAATAGGAGAACCGACTGTGAATCTATTTAAGAAAACCCTGACTATTGCTACATTAGCTGCTCTAGGTACGTTAAGTGTTTCTGCCAACGCAGCCACTTACGAGATTGATCCGCATCATGCTAATGCCCGCTTTTTTGTGAATCACTTTGGTACCTCTACTAACGCTGGTGGCTTCTACGGCTTATCAGGTATCGTTGAATATGACCCTGCAGCCCAAAAAGGTTTCGTTGGCGTAACAATTCCTATTAGTAGCTTAGAGACAGGTATCAAACCTTTTAATAAGCATCTAAAATCTGCTGACTTCTTTAACGTTGAGAAGTATCCAACCGCTTATTTTAAATCGACAGATTGGCAATTTGACGGTAATAAAGTAACAGCAGTTAAAGGTGAGTTGACGCTACTTGATCAAACCCATCCTGTTACCTTAAAAGCCACAAGTTTCAACTGTTATGATAGCCCATTATTAAAAACCCAAGTATGTGGTGGCGATTTTGAAACCACGATTGACAGAACTCAGTGGGGCATCAACACTTACACTGACGGCGGCATGATGAAAGACGTTAAGCTGAAAATCCAAATCGAAGCAGGTCTAAAAAAATAAGACCCGCTTAGAGACGGATACAATAAGCCGGTCTCAATCTGCCATTTATATGACAAATGAGACAGCTTATAAAAAAAAGCGCTACTAAATTTAGTGGCGCTTTTTTAGTACGCTTTTGAGTAACAATGGATTTTAACTTCAAGTATGTCCTAGCCTGATTATACTCAGCCTGTTACTTACTATCTTGGCTATAACGTCGTCAGCAAATGATTTAAAATGGTTAGCCAACCAATCGCCCCTTTATTCTAAAAGCCCAATATAGTCCGAGAGGTCTGAAATGGTTATAAGGTAAGCGAGCGCAAGTACTATAAGTGTAGCCTAGCGAGGTTAACACCGTAAGCGTTTAGTGGTTCGCTGACTATAGCAATCATCATCACTGGAGTTTGCCTATCAATGTCACTACTTCACATCCCGCCCATTCGTGAAAGAGACACCTCAGAGCCTAATCGTGTGTCAACCACACTCGAGCTGCTGTTTGACTTGGTTTATGTAATTGCGGTATCGGCAGCTGCTGGTGGCTTCTATGAGCGATTAAGAGAGCTTGATCTCTCAGGCTTTATCACCTTTACTGTGGCATTTTTTATCTTATGGAATGCATGGACCAGTTTTACATGGTTTGCCTCAGGATATGATCCAGATGATGTGCCGTATCGTATTTCGGTAATGATGCAGATGTTTGGCTCGCTACTTATCGCAGCCAATATCAATCAATTCTTTGATCAAGGCTTGATGTGGATTGGGGTGACCGGCTATGCCATTATGCGCCTAGCGGCTTGTACTCAGTGGTGGCGGGTATATCGTGATATTCCGGAACATAGACAGGTGGCACTGCGTAGTATTTTGGGCTTATTTACCTTGCAAAGCATGTGGATTATTTGGCTATTTTTACCCCAGTATTTGCAAACGCCGTCGCTGTTTCTGTTTATATTTTTAGAGCTGTTCATGCCTATATGGGCACGCTCAGAGAAGTTTAATAACTGGCATCCCGGCCATATCGCTGAACGCTATGGATTATTAACCATTATCGTATTGGGTGAAGGGGTGGTCGGTATCAGCGGTATCATCCACTCCTACGTGGTGGACTCTGCTCATAATGCTGCTTCAATTATTATCTCAGCATCAGGATTGGTCGCCTTATTATTCTCGATGTGGTGGTTATACTTTAGTATCCCATTCGCCCATATGCTAAGCGTACATCGCCACCGCCGAGACTTACTTGTTTTTGGTTATGGACACTTCTTTATATTCATCTCTATCGCAGGGCTCAGTAGCGCACTTAAGCTGGTGATGGATACCCATGCCACGCTAAGTAATAATGCAGTGGCCGCCACTACCCCAGTCACCGAAACTTATGTCATGGCCACTATTTTGCCGCAGTTGGCTGTGTTTTTGCTAACCCTGACTTTACTGCGCAAATTTATGTGCAAACACTCCACATTTAACCTGCGCACTTTCTCGCTAGCACTGATCCTTATCGTCATCAGCTATTTGGCAGTGACCTTAAACCTGCCCATCAACTATGGTATTTGGCTCAGTATCTTAGCACCCGTCGTGATGATTATTCTATTCAATAAAGATAACAATCAGTGGTATGAGGATCATCCTAATTTTGAACAACCCAATAATTAGATTGACGAATAAGCGCTCATTAAAACAGCCTAGTCGGCCAAAGCTTTAATGAGCTCAAAGCGTGGCATCTGTTTGCCATCACGCTCGATAGTCTCGGTGAACATCTCAAGCGGGCGTATCCATACGCCGTACTCACCATAGAGACAGCGGTAGACGACAAGCGGCTCTTCGGTTTCAGAATGATGCGCGGTATGCAGCACCTGATATAAGTTACCTTTGTAATGACGGTAAATACCTTGGGGAACCTGTGGCGCCGTGTCTGTTTTATGTTTGGTCATAACGTTTCAGCTTATTTTCTAGTTTCGTTTTTGCTTGTGGCCACTCATTAATCGTCATGCTGTACATCACGGTATCGGTAATCGTGCCATCACGGCGCACTCTAATACCTCTAACAACGCCATCTTTTTTAGCGCCCAATCGTTCAATAGCCTGTTGCGACTGTATATTTTCAATATCGGTTCGCCACCCCACAGTAAGATAAGCGAGGTCATCAAATGCATGACTTAATAACATCAGCTTACAGCTTGTATTGACATGGCTACGCCAATAGGACTTTGCATACCATGTGTAGCCAATTTCAAGTCGTTTCGCATTTGGTAAAATATCATGATAGCTGGTGGTGCCGATTGCTTTACCCGTCTGCTCATCAATAACGGCAAACGCAACTCTATCCGCCATTGATTCAGCAAGTTTTATGTAATCAATGACCCCATCAGGTGTTGGTACAGAAGTTGTCACTTTCTCCCAAAGCTTTCCATCTTGGCAGGCTTTGGCTAAATCAGTTGCATGACTTTGAGTGAGTGGTTCAAGGGTTATGCCATTGTAAGATAGCGTTGTCGACTTTAGCATGGTAGTTCCTAATCAAAAACGTTATAAGCTTTAACTTTAATATAACCGCTGTAAATCCTATTTACCAGAGCTTATTATCAGCCTATTATTCCGAATCAGCCAGATAAAATAAAGTCTTAAAATTGTGTCTTAGATAATGTCATCAAAATTTCAAGCATCAATCTTCAACAATCGCTTTTTTCATTTGCTTTTGAGAGGCGGGTTCTACTTCAAGAAAACTTTCTGGAAACTCAACGTTACCATTTCGCTCGATGTCTTGCCTCTGAAATAAAGCCAAGTCTTCTTTCATATTTGGTGTGTAATTCGAAGCGATAAAACCAATATCCGCTAAACTTAATTTGTAATTTAGACTGTTACTTACTGGAAAATGATACTCACCCTTTTTCTCTAACTTTTTGAGGTGGAACTGTTCTTCGGTAATTTTCTTACAAGTATAGGTATTAATCACATAATTCATAAACTCATGGTCATTAACATCTCTAAAGTGATAAATATATTGGTAACCTGCTAAAGTTGATGCATCAGCACACATTAGATTAGCTGATTGCACCTTTAAAATATTTAGTGCAACCAGCGTCTCTGTCTTATTAAAGGGCTCTGTATCGTATTTATAAAAGTAACTGACAGTCAGGTCATCTTGATCAATACCATCCCATACCGTCCCGTTAATCCTGATAGGCAATTGTTGTCGACTCTCTTTTACGATATTTTTGACGTCTTTTCTTACTTTGAGAGCAGAGTCCCCCTCTTCACAACTTTCAATTTCGGTCGCTATAAAGTAGATAGACAAAATAAACGTGACTACTCTCATTAATATGTCTAACTGCTTTTTCATTGTTGCCTCAAATGACTCATACAAAAAAGGGTTGATCCTTCATTATGAAAGATCAACCCTATAATAGACTAAAATCTAAACTATTAAACCACCGTCACTTTAGCAAACGCTTTTTTGCCTGCTTGGATAACCACTGTCTGACCTGAGGTTAAGCTAAAGCCCGCGTTCACTTCTTCACCGTCCACTTTGACCGTGTTGCGTTTTAGCATGTCTTTGGCAGCAGCGTTGTTTTTGGCAAGATCGGCTTGGTTTAAGATTTGCGTAATGAATAAGGCATCTTGACCTTCTGGCAACTCAAGTGTCACCTCTGGTAAATCTACTGGCAACTCACCATCCGCCAACACATTACCCGCTGATTTATGCGCATTGGCAGCCGCTTCTGCATCATGGAAGCGCTCGATCAGCTCTTCAGCCAAAATACGTTTAATCTCTTGCGGATTACGGCCATTTTCCATCTCTGCCATTAATGCATTCACTTCATCCATTGGCTTGAAGCTTAAGAATTCATAATAGCGCTGGATGAGCGTGTCTGGCATCGATAGGATTTTTTGATACATGGTGCCTGGCGCGTCATAGATTGCCACATAGTTGCCTAAAGATTTAGACATTTTATTAACACCGTCTAAACCTTCTAGGATAGGCACAGTGATACACACTTGCGACTCTTGACCATAGCGAGACTGCAATGTACGACCCATTAATAGATTAAAAGTTTGGTCAGTTCCGCCAAGCTCCACATCTGCCTCTAATGCGACTGAATCATAGCCCTGCACTAGCGGATACAAAAACTCATGAATAGAGATGGGCGTTTGCGCTGCATAGCGTTTTGAGAAATCATCACGCTCAAGCATACGTGATACGGTCTGCTGACTGGCCAGCGCAATCATATCGCCGGCGCTCATGTCGTTAAACCACTGTGAGTTAAACACCACTTTGGTTTTGTCTTTGTCCAAGATTTTAAATACTTGTTCAGCGTAGGTTTTGGCATTGGCCAATACCTGCTCGTCGGTTAGCGGCGGACGGGTGGCGTTTTTACCCGTTGGATCGCCAATTTTGGCGGTGTAATCACCAATCAAGAAATAAATCTCATGCCCTAGGTCTTGAAAGTGTTTTAGTTTATTAATCAGTACCGTGTGGCCTAAATGCAAATCTGGTGCAGTAGGATCAAAGCCGGCTTTGATTTTTAGCGGGCGGCCTAATTTCAACTTAGCAATTAAGTCTTCTTCAGAATAAATCTCATGAGTGCCACGTTTGATAATAGCAAGCTGCTCATCTATGCTTAGGTTGCTTAATTGACTGGATGATTGTTCTGCTGTCGCTTGACTCATAATTGCCTCAGTAGTTGTGTCATTTAATAATATAAATGTAATCGTGGCGCCTATCTTAGGACGTATTATTGTGAATCTCTAGATTTTAAATAAGAATACAACAAAAAGCTATGTTAGCCGCTATTTTGTTACCTATTTGCGCTAATGTCACCCCTTAAATAGATTTAATGGCCGTTACATAAAAACATCTGGTTTTTCAGATAACTCATAAAGATAGTTACAATCATCATAAGATGGCTTAATTTGCCTATGATATTTTGTGCACGATTTGTATATAACAATTAGTTTTTCACTTTTTTTACGTTATGATTATTTATCACGCCAGTGTCATGCGCCCAATCCACCGCACTGTGTCATTAAGGCAATCTGCATACAACAATAATAGCTGTCTTAATCATGGGTGATTAATCCCCTATCCCAATACTCTGAATATAAATAAGTGACTCTCATGAATATTAATTTTGATGATGTAGAAAAAATTATTGCTCTAGCCGAGCGCTCTGATATCGAATCGCTTGAAGTCGTTGATGGCCAGCAGCGTATTCATGTGGTGGCACACCAATCAGCCGCGCCATCTACTTCAACTGATGCTAAAGCTATATCAGCAGCGTCTTCATCTAATAATGTTGCTACCAGTAGCGTTAACAATACTGCAGATGAGAATACAAACCAAAACTCAGCTGTATCAGAACAACTAGCCAACAGCAGCGCTGTTGAAAGTGATGCGATTGTGGCGCCAATGATGGGTACTTTTTACTTACGCTCTGAGCCAAGTGCGGATGTCTTCGTTAATGAGGGCGATAGTGTCAGCGCTGGCGATACGCTTTGTGTGATTGAGGCGATGAAAATCATGCATGAAGTTAAAGCAGAAGCCGACTGCGTGATTGACCGTATCTTGATTAGTGAAGGTGATGTGGTCGATTTTGGACAAAAATTATTCGAGACTCATACTGCCTAAATTAATAAAACCTATACATCATTCGTTTATTCTCCGTTTATGATGCGTTTATTCATCGGCGCTTGTGAATGACCATTTGTTAATGATAATGCTAGGAAGCAACCATGTTTAAAAAGATTCTTATTGCCAACCGTGGCGAAATTGCCCTACGTATTGTGCGGGCCTGCAAAAAAATGGGCATTACCTCTGTTGTGGTCTACTCTGAAATGGACAAAGACTCTATGGCAGTTCGCCTTGCTGATGAAAGCGTGTGCATCGGTCCTACTCCTGCCAATAAAAGCTATTTAAATCAAGACGCTATTTTATCAGCGGCATTAATGACACATGCAGAGGCAATTCACCCAGGTTACGGCTTCTTAGCAGAAAATGCACGCTTTGCTGAGCGTATTGAACAAGCTGGCCTGATATTTATTGGGCCAACTGCCAAAAACATTCGCCAAATGGGCGATAAAGTTGAGGCAAAAAAACAGATGATTGAGGCGGGTGTGCCCTGTGTGCCAGGCTCTGAAGGCGCACTACCTCATGACAATGATGCGGTAATCAAAATGGCAGCAGAAGTTGGCTATCCAGTGATTATTAAAGCAGCCAGTGGCGGCGGTGGCCGTGGTATGCGCGTAGTGCATAAAGAAAGCGAGCTGATTAACGCCATTTCTGTGACCCGCAGTGAAGCCGAAGCCAACTTCGGTGATTCGGTGGTGTATATGGAGCGCTATTTAGAAAAGCCGCGTCATGTTGAGGTGCAAGTATTGGCCGATAAATACGGTCATGCCATTCACTTAGGTGAGCGTGATTGCTCAATGCAGCGCCGTCATCAAAAGGTGATTGAAGAAGCGCCTGCACCAGGTATTACTGAGGAGCAGCGTCAACAAATTGGCGCCGCCTGTGTCAAAGCCTGCCAGACTATGAATTATGTGGGTGCGGGTACGTTTGAGTTCTTATTTGAAAATGGCGAGTTCTTCTTTATTGAGATGAACACCCGCATTCAGGTAGAGCACACAATTACCGAGCTTGTGACCGGTATTGATATTATCCAAGCGCAAATTTTGGTCTCAGCTGGTCAGCCACTGCCTTATAAACAAGAAGACATTACCCTATCAGGGCATGCATTTGAATGTCGTATTAATGCCGAAAACCCTTATACCTTCTTGCCAACACCGGGTCGTATCAGCTACTGCCACCTGCCTGCTGGATTTGGGGTGCGTGTCGACAGTCACATTGAGACTGGCTATACCGTACCGCCATCGTATGATAGCTTGGTCGCCAAAATCTGTGTGCACGGGCTGACTCGTAAAGATGCCATCAAAAGAATGCAGGCCGCATTGAGTGAAACTCAAATCGAAGGCATTAATACCAATATCGCCTTGCATCAGCGCCTGTTTAGGGATGAAGGCTTTAATGAAGGTCAAGTGAGTATTCACTATTTAGAACAATGGATTGAGAAGAATATTTAAGGATGCCAAGCATGCAAACGTCACAGACTCAGCCCGATACCAAATTGGAGGTTCAGACCACAGCCGATAGCAATAGCGCAGGCACGCAGTGGCAATGGTGTAGTGAAACCAGCCTTGCACTGTATATGCAGCCACCGATTACGCTAGAGAAGCAGCAAACTTGCTGGGCATTGGCCGAGCGTATCGAACAACTTGACACAGTGGTTGAGGTCATTATTGGCATGAATACGCTCAGCGTGTTTACCAAGCCGGTTAGCTTTAATGAGCTAAACGCATTGCAAAAACAGTTGGCCGACATTAGTCAGCATACCGAAGCCAAAAGTATTCAAGGCAAACATATCGAAATACCCGTGCATTACGGCGGTAAATATGGCCCAGACTTAGCACCTATGGCTCAGTCTTTGGGTCTATCCATTGATGAGGTAGTCAAGCTACATACCGACGCGACTTATACCGTTTATTTTATTGGTTTTCAGCCAGGCTTCCCATATCTGGGCGGATTATCAGAAAAGCTGTACTTCCCAAGACGAGAGACGCCGCGCACTAAAGTTCCAGCAGGTTCAGTCGGTATCGGCGGTGAGCAAACCGGTGTGTATCCGTTCTCATCCCCTGGAGGCTGGCAACTACTCGGACAGACCGAGATGCCTTTGTTTGATTTAAACCAAACGCCACCAACCGCTTTGAGTGCTGGTGATACGCTTCAGTTTAAAGCCATCGATATTCATGATGCATAAGCTCATAACTAATAAGTACTATAAATGAATAAGAACCAAAAACAGGCAACTACAATGAAAATTTTAGCCTCAAACGCACTGGCAAGCATTCAAGACAGGGGTCGCTTTGGCTTTCGTGGCTTAGGTGTTGGCACCAATGGTGTGATGGACCCGTGGGCGCTGCAAGCAGGCAATGCGCTGATGAAAAATGATTTGGATGAGCCTGCTATCGAATTTGCTCTTGGTAGTATGGAATTTGAATTTAGCCAAGATACCTGTTTTTGTTTAACCGGTGCTATTTACGAAGCTTACCTCGATGATACTCGAATCTATGGCTACTGGCGTATCAATGCCAAAGCTGGTCAAACCTTAAAACTGGTTCGTCCGCTACAGGGCATGTACGCCTATCTATGCGTTCAAGGTGGATTTAATATCGAGCCGGTGCTTGGTTCAGCCAGTACCAATACCAAGGCTGAATTTGGTGGTAAAGATGGTAGATTCTTGCAACAAGGCGACGACATTAGCTTAAAGACCACGCCACACACGCCATTACCGGTTATTGGTGTACCGCGTCTGTTTAGTGATAATGACGACTTTGCACACAATATCATTCGTGTGGTCAAAAACAGTGAATACGACTGCTTTGATGACACCTCAAAAATGAACTTTGTGCAGCAGGACTGGAAAGTGGATACCAGCAGTAACCGTATGGGCTATCGCTGCGTCGGTAACATGCCATTAAAATCGATTGAAGATATCAGTATGAGTTCTCATGGTGTGGCGGTGGGCATGATTCAAGTACCGCCACAAGGCCAGCCGATTGTACTAATGGCCGATGCGCAAACCACTGGCGGTTATCCCAAAATAGCGACCGTTATTGAAGCCGATATTGGGCTAATGGCGCAAACCCGCTTTGGACAGCATTGCCGTTTTGAATTGATATCAATGGAAGACGCTCTGGAGGCTCGTCAACAACGACAGCGCTACATCGAGCGCATTAGGAGATATGCAGATGACAATTAATAATACAAACCAGACCAAAAACGTCAGTGTTGATTTAAATGCGGACGTGGCCGAAGGCTGTAGTCAAGACGAGGCACTAATGTCTATTATCAGCTCAGCCAATGTCAGCTGCGGTCTGCATGCCGGCTCCTATCAGCATATGCTAGAGACCTTACAACTTGCCAAACAATATCAGGTACGAGTCGGCGCGCATCCGGGTCTTGATGACAAAGAAAACTTCGGTCGTACGATGCAAGACTTAAGCGAAGCGCAATATCGGGCACTGATAAGCTATCAATTAGGGGCTACCAAAGCGGTCTGCGACTTAGTAGGTGTTGAGCTGAGCTATGTTAAACCACATGGTGCGCTATATAACCAAGCCGCTAAAGATGAACATTTGGCTAATATTGTGATCAGTGAAGTGAAACGCTTTGATCCCAGTTTGGCAATTATGGGGCTGTCAGGCAGCTATTTAATTAGCGTTGCCAAAGAACAGGGTATGGCATCAATCTCAGAAGTTTTCGCTGATAGAAATTACGAAAGCGATGGTTCCCTTGTCTCACGCACTAAAGACAATGCACTGATTACCGACCCTGTTCAAGCCACACAGCACGCTCTACAGATGATTACCGAAGGCGTGGTTACCAGTGTTGATGGTACTAAAGTTGCCGTCGAGGCTCAAAGTATTTGTCTACATGGCGACAATGCACATGCCGTTAAGTTTGCCGCTGAGATTAAAAGCCAGCTTGAACAACAGGGCATTAAAATAATAGCGAGATAGACCCTTTTATCTCAAGCTCTATTGTATGTCGCTTCAATTTATACCTTATATCGCTCTAATTCGATGACAATTTTAATAAGCACGACTAAACTTTATTATCTTAAACGAAGCCTTTGATAAGGATGCCTATGAACGCCTTAAAGAAGAACAATACTGCCATACTCGGTGCCGCATTCTTAATGGCAACCTCGGCAGTGGGTCCAGGTTTTTTAACCCAAACTGCCACCTTTACCGAAAGCTTAATGGCCAGCTTTGGCTTTGTCATTTTGATTTCGATTATTATGGATATCGGAGTTCAGCTGAATGTCTGGCGTATTATTGCGGTCTCTAAAAAGCGGGCGCAAGAAGTCGCTAACCTTGTCTTTCCTGGGGTAGGTTACTTTTTAACCTTCTTAGTGGTGTTAGGGGGTCTGGCGTTCAATATTGGTAACATCGGTGGCGCTGGTCTTGGTATGCAAGCGGTATTTGACATCTCTCCTATTACTGGTGCTTTAATCAGTGGTGTCATAGCCGTGGCTATCTTCTTAAGCCGTGAAGCGGGGCCTATCATGGATAGGTTCACCCAACTTATGGGTTTTACGCTTCTGGTACTCATAATCTATGTGATGTTTAAATCTAACCCGCCCTTTGCTGAAGCGGCCGCACGTACTATTATGCCAAGCAAAATAGATGCCATGGCGATTGTGACTTTAGTGGGCGGTACTGTCGGTGGTTATATTACTTTCTCAGGGGCACACCGGTTGCTAGAGGCGGGTATTAGCGGAGAGGAAAATCTGCCCTCAGTGACACGCAGCTCTGTATCAGGCATTTTGATTGCGTCCATTGTTCGGGTATTTTTATTCTTAGCTGTGTTAGGCGTGGTATCTAAAGGTATTGCCCTTGACCCGACAAATCCTGCGATGTCTCCGTTTCAGCATATCTTAGGCAATGTGGGCAAGATTATCTTTGGTATTGTTATTTGGGCCGCGTCGGTCACCTCTGTTATTGGCGCCGCTTATACCTCAGTGTCTTTTATGAGTAGCTTTCACCCCTTTATTGAACAGTACAAACGTTACTTTATTATTACCTTTATTCTTATTTCTACCTTTGTGTTTGCTACCATAGGTAAACCTGCGCAGTTATTGGTATTGGCCGGTACATTAAACGGTCTGATTCTACCGATTGCAATGATCATTATCCTAATTGCCGCGTACAGAAAGAATATTGTCGGCAATTATAAACATCCTATTTGGATTGCTGCTTTCGGTTGGATTATTGCGATTATCATGAGTGGTCTAAGCTTTATGACGTTGGCAAATTATATCAGCGGTTAGTATGTTACTTTTAGCACCTCGCATCAGTGAGTTGGCGTTTATCAGTTTTGAGGTCTTAGCATGGATATAGAAATTATTGAAAAGATAGTACAACGTGTCGAGCGCAGTCAGGTGCATCAAGTGACTGTCGCTGACGGTGCACAATCTATTACTGTGGTCAATTATCTGTCAGGTCAATCTGTAGCAAGCTCTCAGGGCAATACAGCCGCTCAAGCAGACAGTTTGCCAAACACAGATGCTCAAAAAAAAGAGGACGCCAAAGCCTCTATCGTGAGCTCAACGTATGTCGGTCATGTCCAGCTTAGCCCAGACGGTGGTCCAGAGCTTTTGGTCAATCTAGGCGACAGCGTCGAGGTGGGTCAGACTATTGCTTATGTTGATGTGCTTAGCAAATTGCTGCCTGTTGAGAGTCAGATGGCGGGTATGGTTGATGAAATACTGGTTGAAACCGGTGATGCTGTTGAATACGGTCAGCCACTGCTTAAACTGCAATAAAGTCTACCCATAGTAGAAAATATAATTTTAAAAAAGGCTGTTAGAGAAATGCTCTAGCAGCCTTTTGTTTTGGCGTCCTTTTGGCTCATGAACTTTGCTTTTAAAGCCGACCCTTTGACAGTCTGTTATAATCAGAATACTTATTCTTATTGTACGGCACTTATCTTATGACCCAATCTATAAGCGACAATACCGCCCCTACCTTTGACGATTTTGAGCAGGCTTTTTCCGAGACCTTATTTGATAGCTTCGATACGGGCTATTATATCGGCATGATGTCAGGCACTAGCCTTGATGGCATGGACGCAGTGATTTGTCAGTTTGATGACACTCAAAATGAAAAAATTATCGCCACTCACAGTGCTCAATTTCCGGTTCAGCTTCGCGAGGTTTTACTGGCTTTATGTGAGCCTAATGGGACGCTTGAATTAGCAAATCCTGCCCGTAACGTTATCTTGGAGCAGCAGCCACGCAGTGAACTTGAGTGGTTTGGTTGGGCCAGCAAAGAATATGCAGAATTTGCCAGTACCGTGGTAAATGAGTTGCTTAAGAAGTCAGGCATCACAGCAGACGCCATCTTAGCCCTTGGTTGTCATGGGCAAACCGTGCGCCATCGTCCAAATCTAGGGTTTACTCTACAGTTAGTCGATCCCAATATTATTGCAGAGCGAACGGGTATTAGCGTGGTAACCGACTTTCGTCGCCGTGATATGGCAGTTGGCGGACAAGGTGCACCGCTTGCGCCTGCTTTTCATTTGGCACAATTCGGCATGACTGATGACATAGGTACTGCCACTGCCCCTGCTCTAAAACACCGTATTGTCGTTAATCTTGGTGGTATCTCTAATATCACAGTACTGCCTGCCCAGCAAACTCATAATGTCACAGGTTATGATACGGGGCCTGCCAATATATTGTTAGATGCATGGTATCAAAAGCATGTGGATCAGCTAAAGACAGATTCGGATAATGCTGAGTTTGAGACACTATATGATAAAGATGGGCAGTGGGCACGTTCGGGTAGGGTGAACCAAGAACTGCTTAATCAGCTATTGGCTCATGACTACTTCACTCAGCCCACCCCAAAGAGTACCGGCCGTGAGGACTTTAATTTAACTTGGCTTACCGCTCAAATCTCTAAGCTTGATATCGAGCAGCAACAGGCACTTAACCCTGCTGACGTTCAAGCCACGCTTACCATGCTGACTGCTCAAACGCTAACCGATGCCATTAAGGCCGAAGCAACTCGCCTTAACATGCAGCAAGGTGAAGTCGTGGTCTGTGGTGGCGGTGCATATAATCCTTATCTACTTGAGCAAATCTCAACTCTGCTACCGCAGTGGACGGTATTGACCAGTCAAGACTTTAGTATTGCGCCGACTTGGATAGAAGCCATGGCGTTTGCATGGCTTGCTCGTCAAACCATTATGGGTGAGACCGGCAACCTGCCTGCGGTTACCGGTGCCAATAAAGCGGTGGTGTTAGGTCAAGTGTGCTTTGCCTAATAGCCTTAAGATATTAAGCTAAAGACTGTACCCACTGTACAATTTGATTCACAGGCAATGCCCCTGATTGACGGGCAATCTCTTTACCGCCTTTAAATGCCACCATAGTCGGCAAACTGCGAATGCCATACGGTGCAGCGGCTTGCTCAAACTGGTCAGTTTGTAGCTTCGCGAATACCACATTCGGTAATTGTGCTGCTGCTTGCTCAAACTGCGGTGCCATCATATGACAGGGTTGACACCAGCTTGCCCAAAAATCAACGATGGTTAAGACATCATTTTTTTGGATGGTTTTATGTGCAGTTTGATCGGTTAACATCACCGGCTTAGCAGTCAATAGCTGATGCTGACATTTACCACATTTTGGTGACTCAGTTAAACGGGCTTGTGGAATACGGTTGGTCGCAGCACAGTTTGGGCATACTAAATGAACAGAATCTGTTGTCATGGTCTTATCCTTTTATTCAATTTATTATTAAATTCGCTACTAAACGCTCATGGTTAAGCAATATTTGTTTATATAAGGGCGGTGTTGCAACTCATCAACTTATTATAGGCGCTAATGCTGCTAAAATACGTATTCGCTCAACAGCGGACTTTTAGCTGATTTGATGGCTGAGTCAGCGGTGTTGTTGCTGATAATAAAAATTCTTTTCTGAAATTGACCGTTCAAGATTTAAAACAGTTATATTCAGAAGGGGTCGACTAAATAGAAGATTTGGTGCTTATGTCACGCTCTTTTTCTCGCCTACTACCGACTTGGATTACCCAATACTCGATGCCACTTTTGCCTGCCGATATCATTGCGGGTGTGGTAGTCGGGGTATTGGTTATTCCGCAAAGCTTGGGTTATGCGGTGCTGGCAGGCTTACCCCCTGAATATGGGCTGTACGCCTCTATCATGCCGGTACTGGTCTATGCGTGGGTCGGCTCAAGCAACGTACAAGCAGTTGGTGCCGTCGCTATCACGGCCATTATGACTGCGAGCGGCCTGCATGGACTCGCCGAACCGGGCAGCGCACAATACAGCTTATTAGCAAGCCTACTGGCACTAATGGTCGGTGTCTTATTGTGGGTAGCAGGACGATTAAAACTCGGCTGGATTATTCAATTTATCAGCCGCGGCGTCTCAGCAGGCTTCGTTAGTGGGGCAGCGATTCTTATCTTTGTTAGCCAAATTAAATACATCACGGGCATTTCTATCAGCGGTAACACACTGCCTAATGCACTTGTGTCCTTGCTAAAACAGGCAAATACTCTGCATCTACCTACCTTTATTCTGGGTGTAATTGCCTTTATTTTATTCATACTCAACCGCTATGCCAGTCGTATATTATGGGAATCTTGGCTACCTAGGTCTGCTGCAAATTGGATGGGTCGTTTATTTCCGTTAATTGTGGTCATTATTGCCATTATTGCCAGTTATGTCGGGCAATGGTCGACGGATGGCATCCGGATTATCGGTAATATTCCAAGTGACTTACCGCAAATCTCCTTGCCGCATATAGACAGTCTATCGCAAGCGGTGTCTATGCTACCCACTGCAGGATTAATGGCATTAATCGCGTTTGTTTCGAGCAGCTCAGTTGCCAGCACCTACGCACGATTACGCGGTGAGAAGTTCAATGCTAATGAGGAGTTAAAAGGACTCGGGCTTGCTAATATTGCCGGCGGATTTAGCCAAAGCTTTCCAGTCGCCGGCGGATTTTCACGAACCGCCATTAATGTTGACTCTGGCGCTAGAACACCGCTTGCCAGCATCATTACCGTAATGGTCATGGTTGCAAGTCTATTAGTGCTCAGCCGAGCCATTGCGCCCCTGCCCTACGCCCTACTTGGCGCCATGATTATGGCGTCCATTATTAGCCTCATTGATATCGACACCCTAAAGCAGGCATGGAAATCAGATCACCTAGATGCAATGAGCTACTTAGCTACCTTATTGGGCGTGCTTATCTTCGGACTAAATACCGGTTTGGTGATTGGTTTAATTGCCTCTTTTGCGGGGCTCATTTGGCAGTCCAGTCAGCCGCATATCGCTGTGGTTGGCAGATTATTAGGTACTGAGCATTTTCGTAACGTGAATCGTCATGACGTGATTACCTATGATAATCTATTAATCATACGTGTCGATGAAAGCCTGTTCTTTGGCAACAGTAATGCGGTACATACGCAGATTCATAATGCCCTTGAAGCGCACCCTAAAGCTGATAATCTAGTGCTGATTATGTCTGCAGTGAATCATATTGATTTGACCGCTCAAGAAATGCTAACCACGCTAAATCGTGAGCTGGTCGATAAAGAAAAACGGCTACATTATTCCGTTATCAAAGGTCCCGTGATGGATATCATCAAACATACGCCTGTGATTAAAGAGCTGTCTGGACGGGTATTTCTAAGCACGGTACAAGCAGTTATCTTACTCACCGATGATGATCCGCGCAACGATATTGTGCCGACCATTCAAAAACAAGAATTTGAATAGCCCCTTGAAGAGACCAGAAAAACGTACAATAACAATGATTAGATCAAGACTATCATTCAAACTTACACCTAACTTTTAACCCAAAGCCCCCCTTTATGAGCGATTCTCTTACTATTTATAAGCAGATTTATCCTGCTCAGTGCGCCAAGCTATCGAAGCTAGGCTACCGCTCGTTGATTAATATTCGTCCTGATAATGAGCAGCCCAATCAGCCGACAAGCCAAGCCATTAATGCTGCGGCACAGCAGGCTGATTTGGCATACGCTTATATCCCTTTTGACGAAGAGCGCCTAAGCTTGCAAACAGTGAGACGCTTTGCCGAGCAATATCACAGTCTGCCCAAGCCGATTATGCTGTTTTGCGGCTCGGGGGTACGTGCAAAATTGCTATACCAAAGTGCATTGATGCAAGGATTGCTATAAGTTATATTGAATCGAGTATCTTGTATTAACATCATTTACATCAACGTTATCTATAGTGTTATTTAGTCGAAAACACTAAAATTTTATGCCCACCAATAAGGAAAATATATGTCACATCAAGTTAGCTTTGCCGGTCAGATTACCCCAGAACAAGTACAAGAAATCGCTGACCAAGGCTTTAAAACCATTATTAATAACCGCCCAGATGGCGAAGCACCTGATCAACCTACTAGCAGCGATATCGAAGCGGCTGCTAAAGAAGCCGGTCTTGCTTATAAAGAGATTTCGTTTGCAGGTAATGAATTAAATATGCAACATGTCGAAGAATTTGCCGACTATTTTAATCAAGCCGAGCAGCCTATTTTAATGTTCTGCCGTACCGGTAACCGCTCAAATGGCTTGTATGAAGCGGCCAAAAAGATGGATAAATTAGACGACTAATTTATTCTGTCCAATCGTCACCCCTCTATTGATACTGTATAAAATAAGAAATTACTAAGGAACTATAATGTCATTCTCAAGCAAAGACCCGTCTATAAAAGCCCTTAAAAAACAATACAAATCACTGCTGGTTGGTGCATCAATCGGACTATTAACTTTGGGTGCTAGCCAAGCGGCCTCTGCGATTACCACCAAAAATATCACTTATACTGTCGATAATCAGGCTTATGAAGGCTATTACGCCAAAGCAGATACTCCCAACGCGCCCTTTATATTACTCCTGCATGATTGGGATGGCCTCACCGATTATGAACGCAAGCGTGCCGACATGCTGGCGACTGAAGGCTATAACGTATTAGCCGCTGACCTATATGGGCAAGGCATTCGACCTACCGAATTAGAAGATAAAAAACGCCTTACTGGTGAGTTATACCAAGACCGCAATAAAATGCGTCATTTAATTGCAGCTGCTTTAAATGCCGGTCAGGCACAAGGCAATAATGTACGTGACGGCGTGACGATGGGGTATTGCTTTGGTGGCAGTGCTGCACTAGAGCTTGCCCGTTCTGGATTCCCTCAAAAAGCATTTGTTCCCTTTCATGGTGACCTTGCAACACCGCCCTTCCAAAACTATAACAATACCCAAGGTGAGATATTAGTATTTCACGGTACAGCCGATCAAGTCGTGCCTTTTGAGGACTTCACTACCTTGGGTAAAACGCTTGAAGAAGCTCATGTACCTCATGAAATGATCACCTATAGTGGTGCACCGCATGCGTTTACTGACTTTGAAGCAGAGTCTTATGACGAACGTGCCGATAAACGCTCATGGAATCGTTATTTGGACTTTTTAGAAAAGCTATACCCTTAAATATGCAACTATTAAAGCCATAAAGCATTTGCATTAAGACTTAATCAAAATATAATAAATAATAGTTTATTGAACATTCGTCCTACTCAATGCTAATTCATGGATAGACTTCAGCTGTAGAGCTCGGTCATCTTTTATTCTCTATCTAGCCAGCCAAGGCAGCAGCCTTGGCAAGCCAATAGGAACTCCAATGGACAACAATGATAATAATGTAGAAGTGGTCAAAACTGACGATGCAACGGTTACTTTTGATAGTAACCGCTGCATTCACTCACGCAACTGTGTATTAGGTCGCCCTGATGTATTCGTTCCGAACGTCGACGGAGAATGGATTCATCCTGAAAACGCCTCCCCAGATGAACTGTTAGAGATTGCTCATAACTGCCCTTCTGGCGCCATTCAAGTATTTCATCCTGATGGAACACCGATGGAAACCGCACCGAAAGTGAATACAATTCGGGTGACAGAAAACGGGCCGTCTTATATTCATGCAAAACATAGCGTCCAAGGCAAGGATAATGGCACACGCATGGTGTTATGCCGCTGCGGACACTCGAAGCAAAAGCCTTATTGTGACGGCAGTCATAAAGAGGTTAACTTTGAAGCGACTGGCGAGCCGCCATCTGTTGAAATCAAACTACCAGAAGTGAAAGATGCCAGCGGCGGTGAGCTGCGTATTGAACCGATGAAAAACGGACCAAACTTCATCTACGGTAATGTAGAAGTGGTGACAGGAACAGGTCGCACCATTACCCGTGATACCGAAGTGCATTTATGCCGCTGCGGCCACTCTGGACACAAGCCATTTTGTGACAGCACCCATGTCAAAGTGGGCTTTGAAGCGGATGGTTTTGTGCCACCTGCTAAGAAATAAGGCCGTATAAAGTCTGATTTATTGACTAATATTTCGAGCATATCTCATTCAACTGCGCCCGTCCAAAATTTGGATGGGCATTTGCTGCAACGACCATCTCAATGATCACACTGGGCAGTTTTGGTAAGCTAAAGGGTAAGGGGTTATTATCATCTGTTAATAGCGTCATTTCTCCGCGGCTACATTCTGCCACCACCGTTATACCCTGCCCTGAGCTTACCAAACTTTTTATCGCACCGACACTGTTGGTACTACAAACGACCTGACTGCTTATATTTAATTGACTTAAGCTCTCCACCGCTGCATGGTGAAAATGGCAACTTTTCTCAAACAATATCAGCGGTACACTACCTAAAGCTCTAAACGCCTTTTCAAGTTTATTGCTGTCTCCATTAAATGCCCATACCCCTTGGCTCTGCTCTAGATACTGTCCTGCAACTTTTGACGATGAACGAGAAAGAATCGCCGTATCAATCGTGCCCGCTGCCAACATCTCTTTTAAATTGGTTGAGTTATTGCAATGGATTTGAATGGGCAAGTTTGGTACAACCGATTGTATCGAGTCTATAATCTTGGGTAATATCACCTGTGCGTAGTCATCGGGGCATCCCAATTGCAATGGACGAACAATCTGTTTACTGTCCTGCATCTGACGCATCACATCATCATGAAGACTAATAATATGACGGGCGTAACCCAGTAAAAACTTACCATCCTCAGTTAATTCAAGCCCTCTACCTGCCTTTTGAAATAATGTTTTATCTGTCTGCTCAGCCAGTTTATGCATTTTTTGACTCACCGCACTTTGGCTACGATGCACCTGCTTTGCCGCTTGCGAATAGCTACCCGTCTCTACAACCGCAATAAAGCAGCGTATAGCTTCTATATCCACGTTATTCTCTCTATTTATAGTTAAGACATCTCATCTTTTACAGTAACATAACTTTAGGTGAAAGAAAGATGATGACTTAAGCAAATTGCTAATAGGTGACATTAAGATTTTGCGTTTGTTCAATGACGACAACTGCGACATACTAAAATTCAAAGCTAAAAAGGAATATCCATCACATAAGGAATATGGTCATGAACACACCGCTACTTATCATCGGTAATAAAAACTACTCCTCCTGGTCACTGCGTGCTTGGCTTCTTCTCAAGCAATTTGACATTGAGTTTGATGAGCAGCTTATTCAGTTGTTTGATGCCTCTGCTACCCCAACACTTGCTAAATATTCCGCAACGGGTAAAGTGCCTGTATTGGTTATCAATCCGAATAAAGATACGCCGAATGATAACCAACACATCGCCATTACTGACAGCTTAGCCATTGGTTTATTTGCTAATGATTATCTAACCAATTTAGATATTTGGTCAGGCAAAAACAAATCCGTCCTGAGTAAAGAGGAGATAACGTCACAAAAACAGCGCGCTTATTGCCAAAGTATCGTTGCTGAGATGCACTCAAGCTTTATGGGAGTGCGCAATGAGATGCCAATGAACATTCGGGCAACGGCTAAAATCAATCCAAGCGACACTTGTTTGGCTGACCTTAATCGTATCGAAGATATCTTTGAGCACTGTTTGGGTAGCGACGCTTTTAAGAACAGTGAAAATAACTATCTCTTTGGCGACTTCACCATTGCTGATGCGTTTTATGCGCCTGTTATCTTTCGTTTGAAAACTTATATGCAACATTCAGGGTTAATTTTAAGGGCAACGACTAAACAATATATGGACGTTATGCTAAACAATCCGCATATGCAGCAGTGGCGAGTGGATGCCTTACAGGAAACACGAAAGATTGATAAAGATGAAGCGGGTGAAATATTGTATGTGGAAGGGGCATTGAAGGGTTAGCTGGGTTGATAAACCTCTTTAACATTGACAGGTGGGGATGGTTTTTAAAATATAGGACTGACGCAAAATAAAAATGGACGGCAAATGGTAATCATTGTTATGTGCTGGCGCTTTAAAGACCTCTCAGGCGCTTACAAATGGCTGAAATAGTCTCCATTGTGTCAGCTATCATTAAAAATAATCAAAATAAAGCAAAATACCTCAAATATAATCGATTTAGTGCAAACATAATCGGTTTATGTCAATATGACCGTTAAATAATCGAAATAACTGACCCCTACACTGAGAACATAGTGCCTAAAATAAATATTAAAGAAAAATTCAGCCTATTTGATGAAGTATGGATACCCAAAATCATTGCCGAGTTTAACGGTCAATTGGTAAAAATTGTTAAAGGTAGTGGTAATAGAATATGGCATAAACACGATAACGAAGATGAGCTTTTTATCGTGTTTAAAGGGAAGCTCATCCTACAATTGAGAGACAAAAATATAGAACTTAATGAAGGCGAGATGTATGTCGTTCCTAAAGGTGTTGAGCATTGCCCTTTTGCAGCGCCAGATACTCACTTTATGAGGATTGAATCTGCCAGTGCCGTACATACAGGAAAATTAGTGCATGATACTACGGTTGCTGTTTCAAACCAGCATTGGATTTAGATAGTTGGTTAGAATAATTGGTTTGAATAGTTAGTCCAAACTGGTCAATCAACCAAAATATAACCACCATTTTTTATAACGTCCAAATCGAATTATCAATAATCAACCATATCGCAACGCCTACCAAACATAGCGCATAACTACAATCCAAACGTTTACGATAAGTAGGGCTACTTGATATCTTAGCCAATAACTCACCGACGACTATCCATACTAGATGAAGCGATATATTGAGTATCGCCAACCAAACTATCAAAATGACGATACCATAACCTGCAAACTCTGCATGCGCTTGTGCTGTAAATAACGAGAACATCAAAAACACCATGATCCAGCCTTTACTATTTAACGCTTGCACAATCAGTCCGTCTTTAAACCCCAATAGTTTGGTATTTATATCGGTATCAAGCTTGCCTGCCACAACAAACGTATACGCCAAATATATCAAATACCCTGCCCCTAACAGTTGCATCCAACTCATAATACTGGGATAAGTTTGCACGATTTGACCCAAACCAAAACCCACTAAAATGGTTTGTACAATAAATACTAAATCTATGCCGATTAAAAAAGGAAGCGACCGTTTTAAACCGACTTGTGAACCCGTTGCAGCAAAGGCAATATTTGCAGGACCAGGGCTAAACACTAGGGGAAACATAACAGCGAACCATGCCAAAAATAAACTCATAATCATCCTTCCTAAGACGTTAAAACCAATATCTTAGATGTTTGAGCTATGGATTTATTGTACAAAATTGACAAGATCGATTCGTTTATTGACTGAGGGGGTAAGTACAGAGATTTTAAGTAGATTCAGAATAGCCAAAGTATCTAGAGGGCGCAACGCCATACACTCTACGAAAGTTACGATTAAAATGGCTTTGATCATAGAATCCGCACGCTAAAGCGGTGTCAATATAAGACATTCCTTGAGATAGCATTGATTTGGCTTTTTGGGTTTTAATGAGCAATAGATACTGATGCGGCGTTACCCAGTACAGCGCTTTAAAACTGCGTAATAACTGAAACCGATTGCACTGGGTATACGTCTCTAAATCTTCAAGCGATGGATTACCTTGCCAATTATCACTGATATAAGCCTTGGCCAGTGTCGCACTTTTTATATCGATAGCAGCTGCTTTATCTGGTGCGATGGATGAGCCATATCTTGCAAATAAATTTTCTAGCGCATGCGTTAGTAGCGTATCCTTACTTAAACGCAAACTGCTAAGCTCCAAGGCTTGATGTAGCTGCAATAAGTCTTGGTACAAAGTAGCATCGTTAATAACAGGCGTATCTATTACCGAATTTATCGATAGTCCGCTGTCTGATAGATGAGTAGCTAGATAGGATAAGTCAAAGTAAAACATGCGATAGCGCCAACCACTCTCTACTCCTGCCAAGCCTGTATGCACTTCGCCAGGATTAATTGCAATGATTTGCTGCTCAGGAATGAGCAGGTTCTCCCCTCGATACCAGACGCTCTCTGCCCCAGCTTCAATCACACCAATGGCAAGCTCATTATGCCAGTGTTTTTTGAATTCAAAGTTGGTATAGGTCGCAGACAATAGCTCGATGCCTGAGTAGTCCTCACTCTGCCATAGTTTTGACTGCTCCACTTGACTACCTCTTGTTAGGTATTGCTTAAAATATAGATAATGGAAAAAGGAATTGGTTTGATTATGACAGTATAGTATTGGGTGAGTAAAGTTTTAGGTAAAGCTATGTTCCATCCTTAAATACTTCAATCATGTCCACTTGGATACAATAGCCACTTTTATTGTACTGCCCCTCCCAACTTGATGAGCCATCTTTAGCAATAATACCTCGGCACTGTTTGGTCTCATTATAAATAGGGTAATACGTTTTAATGATGTCATTGACCGTTTTTGCTGAGGCGTGGCTGGCCACACTGATTGACAGCATGGCGAATAATGCCAAAGACACCTTTCTTGATAACCCTTTAATCGATAACGTCTCTTTTAATACTGACATGCCATATCTCTATAAGATAAGTTGTAGATAATTTAATAAATTACGTTAACCGACTGTCTATAGCAAGGTCTATAAACAGTGCTTTGCTCCATTTCATACTCAATCCATATCTATTATCGATAACTGAATAATGAATCATTGGAAGATTCACCATTTACGTTTATGATGAGGTCGTTACACTTTTATTTTCACACTTATGGCTTGCACACCAGTTAGCTACGTTTTTGACAAGGATTGTCTCATGAATCATGCACTCGCTCTGCTGCCATTAGCACTGGCCTATATTATGTTCACCTTGGGTACAGGGCTGACCACTACCGATTTTAAAATCATTGTCAAGCGCCCAAAAGTGTTCTTGCTCGGACTGTTTAGTCAAATATTACTAGTGCCTTTAGTGGCCATAATCGTCGTCACCTTGATGTCACCACCCCCTGCCATTGCATTTGGTATTATGCTAATCAGCTTTTGTCCCGGCGGTGTTACCAGCAATATTCTCACTTACCATGCCAAAGGTAATGTGGCGCTATCCATTGCACTCACTGGCGTGGTCAGCTTGTTATCTGTGATTACCCTACCTATTATGATTACGCTCGCCTTTAATCACTTTATGCAGGACCAAGCCGGCTCAATCAGCGCCTTAAAGATTGGGTTGGTTATGTTTTTAATCACTACCTTGCCGGTCGGTTTAGGTATGTTAGCACGTCATAAATTTACTGACTTTATGACACGCAGAAGCGGCTTATTAAATGGCTTGGCCAGTTTGTTTTTTGTGGTAATCGTTATTGCAGCTATTGCCTCAAACTGGAGGTTGACTCAATCACATATTACTGAAATCGGACTGGAACTGGCGTTAATTATTGCGATTTTGTTTGCATTGAGCTTACTTATTGCCAGAGCGTTTCATCTGATCTGGACAGATGCCAAAACGATTTCCATCGAAACCAGCATCCAAAACAGCACCACGGCGATAACGCTTGCGCCGATTATTATGGGCACTTCTGTGGCACTACCAGTGATTGCACTGCCTGCCGCTTTGTATGGAATACTGATGTATGTTATCGCACTGCCAGTAGTTGCCTATGTGCGTGGCAAACAATAACTCAAGCATCATTTAATAAGTTATCACGGCGATGACGTTGGCAACCGAATTAGACCATACAACATTCCAAAGCAATCAACCGAATGACACTCGCTATTGAAAAACAAAAAAAGCCACCGTAACCACTGTTAAGGCGGCTACGAGGGCTCTATTGTGAAAGGTTGGACGTTAGCAATGAACGCGATTTAAGATTTTTGCTTGAGCTCTTTGGCTTCTAATACGGCCTCTTTACCCCAAGCAGCCAAATCTAAGTCAAGTTTTTCATACTCTTTTGCATCAAATAACGGCACTTTGACACCCGCTCTTAACTGACGGGCGAAGTCATCAAGCAAACGCTTGGCACGTGGGAATAGCATAATCAGTGCCAATAAGTTGGCCAATGCCAATACACCCATTAGTGGATCTGCGAAGAAGAATACCTCTGTTGCTGTTGGCGCAACTGCACCGACGAATAAAATAGCAACCACCACCACACGTAAAATAAAGGTCGCCGTTTTAATATTATCTTTTACCAAAAAGTTAATCGCATTTTCGCCCATATAGTAGTTATACATAATAGAGCTTAAGGCGAATAATAATAGCGATATGGTTAGCACATACTGTGACCATTCTCCAAGCTCGCTAGTTAAGGCCTGTTGCGCTAATACAATACCGTCAATCTCAACACCGGGCTGATACACACCGCTCAATAAAATCATAAAAGCAGTAGCACTACACACCACGATAGTATCAATAAATACAGACAACGATTGCGAGATACCTTGGCTCACTGGATGGGTCGCATAAGCAGTTGCCGCAACGTTTGGTGCTGAGCCTAAGCCGGCCTCATTTGAGAACAGACCACGCTTCATACCTTGCTCAATGGCAACACCAATACCGCCGCCGACCACTGACTCAAACCCAAACGCATTTTTGACAATCATAGTGATTAGTGCTGGCAGTTCCGTGATATTTAGCACAATAATGACTACGGCCATTAATAGGTAAATTAGCGCCATAATAGGAATCACGATGTCAGCAGCTTTTGCAATACGCTTGATACCGCCAAACACAATAAACCCGCCAGCGATAACCAAAATGATACCTGAAATCCAGCGTTCAATACCAAAGCTTTCTAACGCTGAGCCTGCCACCGTGTTGCCTTGGAATGCCACAAAGCCAATTGAGAATGACAATAATAATGACACCGCATAGATAACTGCTAGCCATTTATACTCACGACCTAAGCCGTGCAAGATATAGGTTGCTGGACCACCACGGAAGTTGCCTTCATGGTCTTTGCGCTTATACAGCTGCGCCAAGCTACATTCGACAATACTGGTCATCATACCGATGGCCGCTACTGTCCACATCCAAAACACCGCACCTGGACCCCCCAGTGAGATAGCAACTGCGACACCAGCGATGTTACCACCGCCGACACGCCCGCCGATAGAGACCAATAGTGCCTGACGCGCTGTAATACCACCTTCTCCGACTTCATCGCTGCGGAATACCGAAAACATGCGTTTAAAATATCTAATCTGTGCAAAATTACCGACTATCGTAAACAATAGCCCAAAAATGATGAGCATCGGGACAAGCGACCACCCCCATGTCAGATCACCCACTTTGCTAAAAAATGCTTGAATTAACTCCATCGTATTCTCATTCCTTTTAAAGTAAACCCTGCATCTGGTTAGGCCATAGACACACCATCAAATTAAAAACGCCATCAATGAGAGTGCATCAGATACAAGACAGTCAAGTGAATTTGGACACCTAGACCTTTAAACGAGCTGCTTAGCATTTATAATAAATGGCTTAATAGCACAGTTAATAGACACGTTTATCAGCGGTGCGCTCAGTTCTGGGGGTATATTCTAAAGCAAAATAGACGCTAAGATTATAGAAATTAAAATTAAAAACAGATAACTACTTAAGTATCGTAAGTTGACCAAATCAATTAAAACTAAGGCGATTAAGCTCAAATAAAAAAGCCAGCCTACACTACTGTAGGATGGCTTTTTAAGTCGTTCAATATTAAATCATATTAGTACATACAAATGATTTAACAGTAGGCTAATAAATCATGCCAATTATTGCATCACAAGGTATTCAAATGCTGATAACGCCGCTTTACTACCCTCGCCCATTGCAATGTTGATTTGCTTAAACGGTACGGTAGTCACGTCGCCCGCAGCAAAGATACCTCTGCGGTCTGTTCGGCAAGCTTCATCAATTTCAATTTCGCCAAAGCGGTTAACATCGACAAAACCTTTAACAAACTCAGAGTTTGGTACCAGACCAATTTGCACGAATACCGCCGACAATTCTTGCTCTTTGGTTTCGCCGCACGTGCGGTCTTCATACACAATGGATTTCACTTTACCGTCAGCTGCTTTAATTTCTTTGGTCGCCGCTGAGGTAATGATGTTAATGTTTTTAGTCTCTTTGGCTTTATTAATCAATACTTGGTCCGCTTTTAAGCCGTCTGCGAACTCAAATACTGTGACGTTTTTCACGATACCCGCTAAATCTAATGCTGCTTCGATACCTGAGTTACCGCCACCGATAACCGCGATGTCTTTACCTTTAAAGAATGGGCCATCACAGTGTGGGCAGTACGCAACACCGCTACCGATATTTTCTTCTTCACCAGGGACGTTCAGCTTACGCCACTGCGCACCGGTGGCGATGATGATACTGCGGGTCTCAAACTGCTCACCGGTATTTAGATGAATGTTGTAGTTTTCATCTTCAGTTTCAGACAGCTGTTTAACGCTGACGTGCTCTTTGATATTAATGTCGTACTCTTTAAGGTGTTTTTCAAAGTTAGCTGACAGCTCGTTACCTGTGGTTAAAGGCACAGAGATTAAGTTTTCAATTGCTTGAGTATCTTTCACCTGTCCACCGATACGGTCAGCAATGATAGTAACTTTTAAACCTTTACGTGCGCTATAAATCGCTGATGCTACGCCTGCTGGACCACCACCAATCACGGTAACGTCTTGACGCTCTAGCTGCTCTTGGTCATCGGCACTCGCCGCATTCAATAAATCTGGGTATTCTGCTTGTAGCTTATCGATAATGCGAGCCGTGTCCACTTTACCATTTAAGAAAGGCTTGCCATTCAAAAATACCGCTGGTACGCCTTGAATATTGTTGGCTTCGACTTGCTCTTGGAACAAGCCACCATCAATCATCTCGTTACTAATGCCATCATTCAATAACGCAAACTGGTTAAGCGCCTGCACCACTTCCGGACAGTTGTGGCAAGACAGAGACACATAAGTTTGGAACTGTAATGGTTGACCAATACGCTTCACCATCTTTTGAATACTTTCATCAAGCTTTAGTGTGTGACCGCCGGCTTGTAAGATGGCTAAGATTAGCGACGTAAACTCATGACCGCCTGGAATACCACTAAATACGATACCCGTTTCATTATTAACATCATCGCCTTCGCTTGTAATCTTGAAGCTGATTGGGCTTGGTAGACTGTCGTCAGTGTTGCTCTCATCAAACTTAATCTTGTCGGTTGTTCCCGCAATTTTGGTCAAGAAATCAACCAGTTCGGCACGTTTTTGATGCTCACCGGCACCAATAACAAAACTAATAGGGCGAGTCATTTTTTCACTATAGCTTTTTACCGCATCTAATAAACTTTGGTCTAACATATCGAACTCCTCATTCGGGGCTGTTATCTATATCAATGTTCTAAAATAGGGAATAAATACGATTTAATTGATGGTTGAATAATTATTGTTGCATTAGTTGCTCACTAAGCAGCGTAATGGCAAGTAAATAAAGGATTACTGATTAGCTTATGTCTTTATTATCGGGGCATAGGCGCAAAACAACAAGCGTATAAAGCTGAATAATATGATTGATAAAACTGAACTATTATAGAAATTAGTTTTGTAATACTTATTATTGATAAAAACTGACACCATTTATACTTTTTGACAGGTAAATTGTAAGTTAAGCCAAAACTAAGTGTTTTTGCCATGGTCAACACTTGATATTTTGGGTACAATTTAATGAGAAGGTAATAAAAATAAATATACTTTCTCTTTGATGGGTAATCTACTTAATGCTCCTTATGCTACCCATTTGATTTATGTAACCCAACCCTAAAAAGGATAATGATATGTTCCATGAACATCGTGATTTAATTTCTGAGCTTAAGAATACTGACACTCATTTCCAAAAAATGTTCAAAGAGCACAACGACTTAGACACTGAAATCGATAAGCTTGAAAATGATGTGGTTAAGTCAGCAAGCCGTGAAGACGAAATCGATGAAATGAAACGTCGCAAGCTTGCACTAAAAGACGAGATTGGTCGTTATTTAGACGAAAAAAGCAAACAGAAGTAATGCGATAGCATAATTTGCCTGTTATAGGCGATAAAGCCCCCTCTTATAAGAGCGGGCTTTATTTTTATCTATTGTCCCGTCCTAAAATAAGTTTACGAAAAGGAAGCTTATAAATGGACAAAGCAGAAAGATCAAGGGTTAAACGAACACAGAAAGATTACACACTCGGCTTTAAATTAGCTATTGTAGAGCAAGTAGAAAAAGGCGACATGACCTACAAACAAGCCCAAAAGCACTATGGCATACAAGGACGTAGTACCGTCCTAACTTGGCTTAGGAAACATGGTACATTAGACTGGAATACACCGCCAAAGAGCCTAAGAATGCCACACAAAGAAACCCCAGCCCAAATCATAAAAAGACTTGAGCGACAACTGGCTGATGAAAAAA